>CADCOW010000048.1 GCA_902803205.1 uncultured Eubacteriales bacterium
CGACATTATGTAGGGGAGGATAATATCCTCCCCTACGAGAAGAAATATTGTAGCCATATGTAGGGGTGAAGTTTCATTAGCAAACCGTAGGGTGAATATTATGCACCTTTTTGTAGTAATCCGTAGAATAGATATCATATATCCTTTTGTAGTAATCCGTAGGGGCGGATATCATCCGCCCACAATCCCATAGATAAGGTCGTAAGTAATAAATTATGAGAAAAAGCACAAGAATAGTTAAGAGATTATTGGCACTATTTTTAGTTGTGCTTATGAGTATAGAGAGTTTTGGAGCGGTGGTGAGTGATAATGATGGGAGTGCGTTTATCACAAAAGCGGAATTTGACAGTTTAAAAAATAGCTTTCAATCGCAGATTGACCAATATAATACTTCAATAGATAGTAAGATAGATGGGGCGATAGCAGCTTATCTTGCTGGTATTAAGGTTGATAAAAAGACAAAACTAAGTTCTATTTATAATAGTTATGGTGGCAGTAAAATACAATGGTATAAATCTAGAGATTTGTGGGACGGAAATACAAGTCGCCCTCGTGCTTATCTGGCATCATTCTTTATGTGCTGGCCGATACAGATGTATTGGAATACTTTCAAAAGTGCATATTACCGATTTGCAGTGGATAAAACGATTAGAGCTGCGGATGGTGATAGGGGTGGTGAAATAAAAACTCGTCGAGTGGATAATGCTGAAAAGATGTTGCCAGTGGCGAATGACCGAAAAGCAGTGCTGCGCTTTGCTGTTGCTGATGGGGTGAATAAATTGCAAAATTATTTTGAATATGCCATTTTGTATGTGGCGTGGGGTTTTTATTTTGGTAATGCTGGTGATAGTCCAACTGTGACTGTATCGTTTGCTAATGCTCAAACTGCCAAAGAAAATTTTGGGGAAATGGTCTTTACAGACACTTATCGTGAAGCATCTGGATTTAGAATAGACGAAAGTATTTTTAACAATCGTGATTTGTCTTATGCGGTATGCACTAATCAAATGCAAAATCAGCAGATTATGATAGATGATACAGAATTTCAAAAACGATCAGAAGTGTTGCTTGAAAGTTGGACAACTAACATGGCTGGGTCGGATTGGTATCGGAACCCATCCCCAAATAGTGTAAGTACAAGAGAATTTACTACCGCAACCTATAAAACTCTTTGTGATTATAAATTTTATCAAACTAGTAATGGCGATTGGTTTACTAAGCCGTGGGAGGTGCTCACTTATGGACATGCTATGCCTGACTATCCAGTTAAATTATATGAAGGCATTCCAATTTGCGAAGCACAATCAGATGGGGAAATTACTATTGATTCAATTGCTCCATCAAATATTGGCGAATTGTCAGCTGGGAATTTTTATTTTTCAATTGCGAGTAGTCCATTCTCAAATTGTAATATTAGTGATGAAAGCAATATTCATTCACTTGTAGAATTGAAAGATACAACAGAAACTGTTTCTGAAGCTGATAACACAAGAGTATATGAAAAAGTTGTAAATGGTGATACTTTCTATTATAGACTTAATAAGTCCGGTGCAAAAATAGTATTTGAATCAAAGAAGAACACAACATATTATATAAAATTTTATTATGGCGGTACAACATATCAATGGGACTATTTTACTGTTACACTTGGTAACATAATAGAAGAGTCTTAACATTTATAAATAATTAATTTCATTTCCATCGCTTATCTTATTCAGCAAGATACATTTATCAAAGTGCTTACGCATTTGAACAAAAAGTGGTATAATTAGACTACTTAATCTAAGGTTAGATTAGGTAGTCTTTTTTATACGAGGTAAATGATATGGAGAGAGTATTTAATTTTGCAGCAGGACCTGCAACTATGCCACTTGAAGTTTTACAAAGTATATCCCTTCCCACCAATCCACTAAAGATGAAGCAGAACATTAAAAATGATGGTTACAGAGTTTTAATGAGCATAAAAAACAAGCCCTCTAATACAGTTTTTTTTGAATGAAAAAGGAATTTAACTAATTATTTTACGCCGCCAGCTTTGAGTGGGTCGTATGCGACTTTATCCGCAAAATAAATTTGTTGAAAAAAAGTAGTGTGTGTGGTATTATAATACTATGAATAACCACATAAAACTAAAATCAA
>CADCOW010000049.1 GCA_902803205.1 uncultured Eubacteriales bacterium
GTGGTGTCAAAATTGTAAATGCGATTAAATATAACAAGATAAATTTAAAGGGCGGATGGTATCCGCCTTTTTTTAATTAGCCATTTTATGGCTCGAAAAATAATATAATTATATTCATAATAGTTTTTTAAGTTTTTCTTTTAATATAGGTAAGTCAAATTTAATTGTATCCCAAACAATTCTTAAATTTACGCCATCATAATCATGCACGATAATATTACGCATACCTTTTATTTCGTTCCAGTTTATTTCGCTATGTTCTTGTAAAAAAGAATATTCAATTTGGGTTATATTCTCTCCTATTTGTGAGAGATTCATTAAGCAAGCATCTTGCACTTTTGTATCATTGGCAAAATCAGTATAATTTATATCATTAATATAGGTATTAATTTTATCTATGTATTTAATGATTTTACTTATTATTTTTGTATTATCCATAAATTAGAATACCTGTGTTTTTGATTTCTTGCTCAATTTTTGACTTTGGTTCTATTTGACTTGTATCGATCAAATCAACCCTTGTTTTTAATTTTTCAACAATATCTTCTAGTAAACCATAAAAAGAAATTCCTTTTAAACCGCTATTTACTAATATATCCACATCACTTTTATCTGTTGCACTATTTTTTGCAACTGAACCAAAAAGTATAGCAGATTTAACATTATACTTTTTCATTATAGGGGATAATAGTTCTTTAATTTCTTGAGCTTTATACATATTTATATTTTATCATAATAAAAAAAATATTGCAATAAAACAAGCTTTTTTTTATTTATTATATATCACCAACCATATTGTTATGGTCATGAGTCTTCACAGGTGTCTTCCAGTCACCATAACCAATAGTCAATACCTCATCATAGTAATCTATGACATAAAGATTAGTGTCTTCAAATTTGCTAAGATGCACACTACTATAATATTTGCTATTGTAAGTGCAATTTGAAAATATAGGAGACCAAGTAGTGCAGTATAAAAGACCAGTGTCTTTATCATTATATAATTTACTAAAATCATTATGAAGCTTGCAAATTGATTTGAGAGAAAAAAGTTTGCCAAGTAGTGAAAATGTAGATATAGCCAGTTTTTGAAAAAGGCTATATTTTTTAATAGTTATTTTATGTCTCTTTGACATTGCAAGACCATAAGTGAAATTTTGAAGTAATATGTAAAAAGAACGAAGCATTTTTGTCTTTGGAATATTATCCATAACAAATATATCAAGAGTGGCATAAGAGTATAGTGCATCGTAATGACTAACGGTTTCATCATTTGTTCTTATTTTTTTACCTTTATAATATATGCGAAGTGTAAAATCATAAAACTCTTTTTTATCTTCTGGGAAATACACGCCTATATCATCTGGATGGTTTTCATTTTTAAGAACATTTAATAGTTTGTCATATTCATTCCTTACAAGAGATACATCTGCATCATCATCCCAAGTAATAAAACCTTTTTCACGAACTGCACCGAGAAGAGTGCCTGCTTCAAGAGTATATTTTATATGGTGCTTTACACAAATATCGTGAAAATATTTTAGTAGTTTAAGTAAATACTCTTGGCAGAGTAAAGTTTTGGAGTCTGCTTTATTTTTATTATTCAATTCCATAAGTTTATTATATATGATTATTTGATTTTTATCAATGAAATGAGCAAAAAATTTTCCTGATGTAGGGGCGGATATCATCCGCCCAAAGGGTGTCCCTAAATCACCAATAATATACCCCACCCCCTAATTTACCCTAATTTAAATTTATTCTTTTAAGTATTTGTTAAAGTCTATCATAGATGCAATTATAACAAGCACTATAATTATAGCCGCTGGGAAACCAGAGATAACGGCTATATTTTTTATGTTGTCATAACTTGCATTTGAAAAAGTGATAGATATAGGAAGTAATATAAGTAAGGTAGCCCAAAATTGTTTTATTGCTTTGCTTGGCGATTTGTCGTGTGATAAATTTTTGTATGAGTAATATGAGCAAGTAAGTGATATTGAGTCATAACTTGTAGAGCAGAAAATAATCATAGATATAGATATGAGAAGTAGTGCAAGTGGTGCGATAGGAAGTGAACTTATAGCACTACCAACTACATCATACATTTTCCCAGTTTCTCTATACTTGCCAAGTAAATCAAGAGCACCTGATATTTGTTTTGCTATAGAGTGATTTGGAATTATGAAAAAACTTACGAGTGTTCCTGGAACTGCAAAAAGGTATCCTTCTAAAATTGTTTGTTTTATAGTTCTACCTCTACTAATTATTCCTATGAAGAAAGGAACAGTTATAGCCCAAGTCATCCAAAATGCATCATAAAATACATTATAGTCTTGTGCAAATGTAGATTTTCTTGTAGGGTCTATATATGTGAAAAGAGGAATTAAATTGTCAAAGAAAACACCAAGTTGCTGGAAAGTACTTTCAAGTATAAATTGAGTTTCGCCACCAAATAAAAATACATATATTAAAAATGCAAAGAAAATATATACGCAGGCACTTGATAATTTTTTTATACCATTTATTCCATTATATAATGAAATGCTATATATTATAAATATAATCAGTAAAACAATAATTGTTGTTATATTGTTGTCAGGAACTTTGAAAATTCTATGTAAGCAATTTGTGATAATTGGTGGTGAAAAGCAAAGTGAACAAGTTACTGCAGATATGATTGCTATCACAGAAAACACATCAATAATTTTACCGAGAATACCATCAATTTTATCTTTGAAAAGCGGTCTAAGTGCTTCGCTAAATCTTTGTTTAGTTCTTTTTCTTGTGTGCATCATAAAACCAAAGCAAACTGCAAGAACAAGATAGAGCCAGTAATTTGACCAAAAGAAAAATGAGTGAGATTGTGCCATATTATAAGAATTTATAAATGGGCCTCCTAAACTATCAAAACTTTGTATAAAAGGTTCATTTACATAATATATCCACTCTGTATATGAGTAATAAATTATATCTCCAGCAAGTCCAGCGCAAAACATCATAGCACCATATTCCCAAAAAGAAAATCTTGGTTTCTCATTTTTGTCTCCCAGTTTAATATTTCCATATTTTGAAAATGCTAAAAAAAATGAAAAAATGAATACAAATAAATTTACAGACAAGTAAAGTATAGACATTTTATCCCTAAAAAATGGGTTGATTGCAGTGAAGAAATTATTTGTTTCATTTGGATATGTAAAAAAGAAAAAGCATAGTGTTATGATTATTGCAAATGGAATAATCATTATAGTTAATTGAAGTTTGCCGATTTCATTTTTTAATTTTTGCATATTAATCTCCTTTTTTGGTTTTGAAAGTGATTGTTTAATACATTTGGGCGGATGATATCCGCCCCTACAATTACGATGATATTTGCCTCTACGAATGAGGGCTTTGCAAGTGCTCACCACTATAATTGTGATGATATAAGTTACATAATTAGATTAAGATATTGACAGTTGTGTTCAAATATTATATAATTAGTTAGGTAATGAACATAATAGCATATGTTCAAAATAATGTCAATAGTAATAAATTTGAACATAAGTATAGGCTTGTATAGTGATTATTATTTGAAAGGAATTGTATGAAGAGAATTTTAAATGGTAATGAAGCATTTGCATATGGGGCTCTTGCAGCAGGAATAGATTTTTATGCTGGATACCCAATAACTCCATCTACGGATGTTTATGAGTTTTTTGAAAAATATGGTAAAGATTATGGAGTAAAATTTGTACATGCTTCATCAGAAGTATCTGCAATAAATATGATAATGGGTGCAAGTATAGCAGGAGCAAGAGCACTTACAGTAACTTCTGGCTGTGGATTTTCACTTATGCAAGAAACTATTTCTTATATGGCTGCAGATTTTGTGCCATCTGTTATATTAAATGTGATGAGAGAGGGAGCAGGGCTTGGTGACATACCAAGAAGTCAAGGAGATTATAATCAAATGACTAAAGGTGGAGGTAACGGAGATTATCATACAATAGTTTTAGCCTGCTCAACTATAAAAGATTGTGTTGAATTTCCATCCATTGCATATGAGTTGTCAGAAAAATATCAAAATCCAGTTATTATAACTTATGATAGTGATATAGCACATACTAAAGAGATAGTAGAAGTGCCGATACGAATTAAGAATGATATAAATAAACTTTCATATACACTTACTGGAAATATTAATAATAATCCTAAAAGGATTCAAAATATTTATTATCATGACAGTGATTATAACAATACATTAAAAAATAAATATGAATTGATAGAAGAAAATGAACAGCGATATAGTGATTATTTTACAGAAGATGCAAATGTAATTCTTGTCGCATTTTCTATATGTGCGAGAATATGTATAGATGTAGTTAAAAGAGCAAGAGCAGAAGGTATAAAAGTTGGTTTAATTATACCTATCACATTATATCCATTCCCTAAAAAAGTATTTGAAAAAATAAATAATTGCAAAAAAATAATTGTAGTTGAACTTAATATATTAAAGCAAATGAGAATGGATGTTGAATATTTTACAAAATTTAAATATGAATATTATTCTATAAATAGTATGTCAACTTGCGAAACTGTGCTTGACATATTAAACTTTATAAAGGAGCATAAATAATATGTATGAAATGCTTTGCGCTGGCTGTGGTCATAGGACAGCGATGATGATACTTGATGAAATTATAAAAGAAAAAAATATAAAAGAAAAAATCATTATGGCTCTTGATGTAGCATGTTGTTCTCTTCTTATAGATTATGTAGATTATGATGCTATAATGTGTGCACATGGTAGAGTTCTTGATGTTACAAAAGGGTATAAGATGATGCGGGATGAAAATATTGTTATATCATATATGGGAGATGGCGCAGCTTATTCTATCGGCATAGAGGAAATGATCCATTCTGCAAGAAGAAATGATGCAGTACTCGCTATAGTTATAAACAATGGTCTATACTCAATGACTGGAGGACAAGTTGCTCCTACATATGTAGGGGCGAATGTAAATGCAGGAGTTAATGTAAATGTAGGGGTGAATGTAAATGTAGGGGCGGATGTAAATGTAGGGGCGAATGTAAATGCAGGGGCGGATATCATCCGCCCGATAGTAGTTACGAATGTAGATACTGAAGGGACAAAGCTAAGCGAACCTGTGTCAAATGACAATAATATAGGTTTTAAAATAGAGAATATAATTGGAAACCTTCCAATATCTTATTTTGCTCGTGCTTCAATTACTGACAAAGAAAATATAGATACTGCAAAAAAATATATAAATACTGCATTTGATAAATATATAAAATCTGGTGGATTTAATTTGGTGGAACTTTTATCACCTTGTCCTACAAATTATAAATTGAAACCAGTTGATATGGTAAATGTTATAAATAATGGATGGTCAAAAGTATATAAGATAGGGGAGATTGTAAATAATGTTTAAAGAAGTATTTATAATAGGTATAGGTGGTCAGGGGGCACAAACGATAGGAGATATTTTGATGATAGCATCACTAAATAAGGCTTATTCTGCATCATTTTATCCTTTTTATGGCTCGCAGATGAGAGGTGGAGAGTCTGGTTGTATAGTAAAAATAGATACGGATGGAAAAGATATTTTAAACCCAACAATAAATATGCCAACAGACTTTTTAATTCTTGATGATAAATTTTTTGATAAATATAAAAAATTTGAAAATGAAAAATCTAATATTTTTGAGGAGTCTGTAATAAATGATAAGAATTTAAATTTGAGATTATTAAAAAAGTTTATTAATAGTGAAAATGGTTTAAAGATATTCACTGATGAAGAAATAGTAGATGCAATAAGAGAAAAGTTTAAAAATAGTAATTCATGTGAAAGTAAAATAGAGTATTATAGTAATATTTCTTTTGTATGAGTTTCATTGGGGCTCATCAGAGTTCAATTATATAAAATGTTGGAGAAAGTTATGAATTTAGAAAAGTTATTTAATCCAAAAACCATAGCAGTAATTGGTGCTAATGAATCAGAAGGATTTGGTGGAGCAGTATGTAAAAATTTATCAAGTCTCATAAATGATGAAAATCGTATTTTCTATGTAAACCCTAAACGAGATTTTTTATTTGGTAAGATTTGTTATAAGAGTATAGAAGATGTGCCAGTTGATATAGATCTTATGATTGTAGCAGTTAATAAAAAATTGGTATGTGGTGTATTAGAAGAAGGGAAAAGAAAAAATGTAAAAGGTGCTATTGTATTTGCAAGTGGCTATGGGGAGACAGGGAAGGAAGAAGATATAGAACTTGAAAAAAAATTATATAATACAGCAAAAGATTTAGATATTACTATACTTGGGCCAAATTGTGCAGGCTTTTCTAATTTTATAAATGGTATAAATGCATTTGCATTTTTGTCAGAAAAGAGAGAGAGGAAAGGAGATATAGGAGTTATTTCTCAAAGTGGGATGATAAGTCTGTCACTTATTGATAATCAATATACAAAGTTTTCTTATAATATATCTTGTGGAAATTCAATAGATGTAAAAATGCCAGATTTGATTAATTTTTTAGTTGATGATAAAGACACAAAAGTTATAGGACTTTATATAGATGGTATAAAAGATATAGGTGCATTTGAAAAATCGCTTGCTTACGCAAATGAAAAAGGTAAAAAAGTTGTAATTATAAAGTCTGGTTCAAATGAGAAGACAAGATTGCTTGCAAAAAAACATACTGGAAGTGTAGAAGATTTTACAAATGATGAATTTAACGAGATGATAAGTAAATACGGTGTCATAAGAACTACTGACTTAGAGGAGTTTATATATACACTTGTATGTGTGTCTAACTATGATATTTTACCAAAAGGAAATAGACTTGCATCTATAAATCTTTCAGGTGGTGAAGCATCAATCATAGGTGAAGTTGCACCTCAATTTGATGTAGAGTTTCCAGATTTTACAGATGAAGTAAGTACATATTTAAAAGAACGATTACCTGATTATGCAAATATTTCAAATCCTCTTGATATGACTGTGACACTCTCTTATGATGCAGAAAAATTTTCAGATGCACTTACAAATATTATGATGCAAGATAAAATAGATGCAGTACTTATAGGATATACTTTGCTATATCATATAGATGACCCTTGTATATATTATATGATTGATGCTATAAGTATGACAAAAGAAAAACTTAAAGATAAGATGAAACCTATATTTATAATGTCATTTATGTCGTGCTCAAGAAACGAAGAAGCAATAGAGAAGTTACTTAAACTTGGCATCGTGTGTTTACCAAGTCCATATTATGGTTTTAAAGTTATAAGCAATTTAATAAAATAATAGGAAAAAGATAGTGAATTTAGAATTTTTAGTAACAAGAACAATATTTGAAAATGCAAATGTTTCGCAAAGGGATTTGGCGAAGAAGTTTTTTGTGTCTCTTGGAAAAATTAATTCTGTGATAAATGATATAGTGGATAAGGGTTTTATAAAAAAGAGTAGTAGTGAAAAAGGCAAGAATGAAAATATTTATGAAGTGACTGATACAGGTAAAAAAGAAATTGAAAGCCATAAAGTTGATGCAGCAATTATTTTAGCCTGTGGGATGGGAGTTAGACTTGCACCTCTTACTTATGATACACCAAAAAGTTTTATAAAAATAAAGGGCGAAAGAATGATAGAAAGACAGATAGAACAACTTATTGCGGCAGGGATAACTGATATAACTATAATGGTTGGCTTTATGAAAGAAAAGTTTGATTATCTTATAGATAAGTATGGTGAAGGTTCAACAAGTATTAGGGGAAATGGGGGTAGTGCTTACCATGCGAATATAAAACTTATTTATAATCGAGAATATAAAAATAAGAATACTCTATCAACATTTTATTTAGCAAAAGAAATAATGAGAAATAAAAATGTATATATTTGTGTTTCTGATGTGTATATAAGTGAAAATATTTATCATAAATATGAAGTTGAACCTTATTATATAGGTGCGCTTGCAGATGATTTGAAAAATGAATGGAGATATATTACAAATAGTAAAAATAAAATAAGTGCAGTTGAAGTGGGCGGAACGAATGATTTTTATCTGGTTGGACCTTGCTTCCTTACAAAAGAATTTTTAGATAAGTTTATTCCTATGATAGAAAAATATTATAATATGACATCAACTGACAATTATTATTGGGAAGATGTGCTTGTTAGAAATTTTGATAAATTGCCTGACATATATTTATATAAACTTGATAAGGGAATTATATCTGAGTTTGACACTTTAAATGACTTGCACGAATTTGATAAGAATAATACTGAATTTGGTTCAGATGCTATAAGTTTTGTGTCTAAAACATTTAATATAAAAGATAATGAGATAGAAAATATTGAATGTGTAAAAGAAGGGATGACTAATCATTCATATAAGTTTAGTTACAATGGAACAATATATTTAGCACGAGTGCCTGGAGAAAATACTGATAATTATATAGATAGAAAAGTGGAAGGCGAGATATTAGAAAAATTAAAACCTTATGACATAACAGAGGATGTAATTTATTTTGATAAAAAATCAGGCTATAAAATATCAAAATATTTTGAAAATGCAAGAACTTTAAATATAAATAATGATGAAGAATTGAGAAATTGCATGGCACTATATAAAAAATTTCATTTGCTTAATATAGAGGTTGATGCAGACTGTAGCATAATTAAAAAATTAGATGAATATATAAATATTATAAAAGAAAAAAATATATATGTGCCTTATGAAGATTTTGACGAGGTAACTTGCGATGCAAAAAAAATAAAAAACTATCTTGATGATGTAGATACAGTAAAAACTTTAACTCATGGTGACCCAAATCCAAATAATATATTGATTGTAGGTAATGAATTAAAGATGATAGATTTTGAGTATGGTGGTATGGCAAATCCACTTTCTGATATAGCACTTTTCGGTGTATATGTAGGATTTGATATTGAAAAAACATTTGAATTATATAAGATGTATAAAATGGCAGATGTAGGAAAGAGCCATTTGAAAATTTTACCTAAAAATGATGAAACTGCAAGAAAAATGATTATTTCTTTTATGGCTCTTGGAGGACTTTATAATGCAGTATGGACTTTAGTTAGATGTGCTACTTCGGATGTAGATTTTGGTGAATTTGGAATGGCAGGGTATAGAACATTCAAAAATTGTTATAAAGAATTAGATTTATAAATATTCATATCTATTTCATTTTCATTTTTAGCGATAATTGTTGAGACAGCAACATCTCCGAGACAATTAATCATAGTTCTAAACATACTGCAGAGGGGGTCAATGCCCATGATAATACTAATTGCTCCAATTGGTACTCCGATTTGTGTAATTAAGATAGATAGACAAATTAGTCCTGAACCTGGTATGCCTGGTGCTCCCATAGAGAGAATTATTATAGATATAATTATGGATATCATAATACTACTATTTATTTGCACACCATAGGATTTTGCTAATGCTAAAGCAAATACAGATAAATGTATACAAGTACCTGACATATTTATAGTTGCACCCATAGGAATAGCAAGAGAATATATTTTTCTTTTGATACCAAGTAGCTTGTCACAAACTTCCATATTTATTGGAATTGAAGCATTAGAAGATGATAGAGAAAATACTTGTAGCATAGTTGGTGCATATTTTTTTGCAAATGGGATAGGACTTATTCTTCCTAATAATAATATAAGGAGGTAGTATATTATTGTCATAATTATGTAGCCGATAGTAACAGTGACAAACATCATAAGTACAGAAAGAAGTGTCCTGATTCCTGTTGTAATCACCATTGACATAATAGAACAAAAAACTGCAATGGGTATAAATTTAATAATTATTGATGTCACTTGCAAAAAGAGTTCATTTAAGGCTTGGAAAATATTTTTAAACATATTTGAATAATTTTTAATTAGGCTTGTTGATATTCCAAGAAGTGTTGCAAAGAAAATTAATTGAAGCATGTTGTTTTTATAAAATGGCTCTATGATATTTGTTGGTACTATATTGATGATAGTGTCTTTGAGCGAGACGTTTACTGCAGTTGGTGCAATAGCAGATGAGGTTTCCATAATATTTGTAGTGAGTGATGCATCACCTGGCTGTATCAAAAAAAATACACCAATACCTACTATAATGGATAGCACAGTTGTAAATAAATAAAAGCCGATTATTTTTCCACCGATTCGACCAAGTGATGTCAAATCTGAAAATTGAACAATACAGGAAGTTATTGATAAAAAAACTACTGGTGCGACAATCATTTTAAGAGCATTCATATACATAGTTTTAATGGGGTCAAGTATATAATCATTTAATGCTGTGTTGATTTCCATAGGTATCATATTGGTAAAAATGATGCCAAGAAGTAATGCAAGAGCCATGGCACCAAGAGTTTGATATAAGAAAGAATGTTTAGACTTTACAATAGTCATATATATAGAATTTTTGCCGTGTTTATGTTTGTATTTAATGTTATATGGAAGAGAGTTAAGAATAATATTTTGAATGTCATCATATACATCATCATTATATTCATCATCTAAATACATAGAAGATGAAGACATATTGTTTGCAAGTGAGTATTCTTCGCCATATGCCAAGAGTTCAATATGTGTTGAACCTAAAAATGATTTTAGATTAACTGTAATTTCTGTATTATTATCGCCGTGTCTAATTAAACTATCAGTTGCTTCATCTATGATAAGTATGGCTTTTGTCTTATCTTTTTTTGAAATCTTTTGTTTATCTAAAATGCTACAAACAAATTCTGTTATATCTTTAATCCCGCTATGATTAAGTGGAAATTTTTTTGTTACAAACATATGATTACTCCTTTATTTTTGATGTATCTTATAAGGACACATTAAAAAAATTTTACCTTTTTTCAAGTTGAGATGCATGTGAATAAGTAATTAATATCATATTTTTTATTATTATATATCACGTGGTATATAATGTCAATTTTTTGGTACGGTAGAGGTCGTAGCACTACTTTGTTTTATAATTTTTAAATTTGGGGACGGGGTATATTATTGGCGATTTGGGGACACCCTTTGGGGCGGATGGTATTTGCCCATACAGTAGTCGGATGGTATCCGACACTACGGTTGCAATGGTATTTGCCTATATGGTGGTGATGATATTTGCAAATATGGATTTAAATTTGGGTAAATTTGGGGACGGGGTATATTATTGGTGATTTAGGGACACCCTTGGGGCGGATGATATCCGCCCCTACAGCATACGGATGATAACCTGAACTCATTTTTTTTTGCAAAACATTTATAAATGTGTACGCTCTATTAAAGTTATTGGTACCTACTAAAATTTGACTAAAATTTAGGTAAAATAACTAAATTTCATAGAATTTTAAGAAAAATGATAAAAACATTATGACTTTTTTATAGTTTTAGAGTATAATATAAATAAAAAAATATTTTTTATGATTAATAAGATGTTAAATTTTAAATAATAATAAAAATTTTTAGTATAATTTAATTACTAAATTTTTTAAATCAATTTTTGGAGGTATTATTCTATGAAAAAATTTATTTTAATATGTTTATGCTTCATTAACTTACTATATGGGTGTAATAAGAATAAAAGTATAGATAATAGTACTAAAATAAATACCACAGAAGTTAGTGTAACAGAGGAACAGTCACATCGAACTACAGATAATCCACCGATTGGTATGATTGAAGATTATGAGCTTGCAATTTTTGAAAAATTCAATTCACCTGCATCTGAAAATGGATTAAAAAATACGAAAATATATATAAACGGAATACTCACTAAAATATTTAATTCAAACTCAAGTATTTTAGGTTATATTACAGATGAAAATGATAATGAGTGGTTATTAATAATTGATTCAAAATTAAAGTCAAGTAAAGATGATTATAAGTATTTAGAGAACAATAAAGTTTGTGTGGCTGGAATATATGATGGGTTTTCTAATATTCATAAAATGCCTGCTTTAACAGTTAATAGAATATTTGATTATAAATCAGGCGATATATTAGGTTCAAAAATGTTTTTAAAATTCAATGGAGATGAAAATGTTGAAGAGAAAGATATAAGTTTTAATGAAAAAGTACTGGATAATGCCGATGATGAGAATGTTATAAACGAAAACAAAAATGAAAAGAAATATAACTTGCCTTCACAAAGTAACTTTAAGTCATTTCTTTATACAATTTTTGATAGATATTATGGTAAAAAAGATTATTTATTTTCTGGGAACAAAGATGATTGGAACATTGTAAATACAAAATTAAGTGATTATACAAGAAGTAAATTTAGTGGTAAAATTTTTGAAGATAATAATTGGGTAAGATGTGATATTATTATAGAATTTACAGACAAGACAAACAAAGAATACTCTGTTAAGCTATTAGAAATTAATAAAAAGCAAATTCTATGCGATGAGAATAATAATGAATTGTTGCCAAATCATGATGAAATAAATGAAAATAATTCATCATCAAATATAGTTAATAACAATAATAATAGCAATTCTGAAGTTAATCAATATATACAAGATAATAGAATTAGAATTTTAAGAAAGGAATGGTTTGATAAACAATTTAGTTCGTGGGATGGTAGTAATTACGAGTTAAATAATTTAATTAAAAAAAATCTAAACGATGAAAACTCATTTAAACATATACAAACTAAATTTATAGATATTAATAGTGATGAAATGTTAAATGGAGTAAAGTCATCTTTGAAACAATTGGGTTATAATACTGATAATATTGAAAAATGGGATATTTTAGTTCAAACTGAATTTTCTGCTAAAAATGCCTTCAATGCAACTATAAAGAATTATGGTATAGGAATTATTAAATATAGTACAAAATCTGCTAAACTTATTGACATTAGAACAGATAAAATTATGTAGGTTTTAATTTAAAGAATTAATAATATCAAATATATAATATAAAAAAACACTTTAATAGGTGTTTTTTTTATATTTCAGTTTATTTTTTATACTAATATTTTAAGTATAATAATAGTATAAAAACTTAAATTTCTAAAGTTTATTTTTAAGTATTTAAAATATATTATAATTATATAAATTAAAAATATAAGAAAGGAAAAAGTAAATGAAAAAAATATTTTTTAAACTATTAAGTGTTGTAAGTGTATTAACTTTGTTTTTAAACAATGTTGTATTCGCGACAAGTAAAACTTCTCAAAATGTGTTAAAGGACATTGAAAACTTAGATTATAATAATCTTAATGTTGAAACTTTAATGCCGTTAATTTTAGCTTATGGTATATTTGTAATAATTCTTTTTATAATATTAGGTTTTCTTTATATACCATATATGAAAAAGATACATCAACCTATATGGAAAGGATTTATACCAGTTTATAATAGCATTGTAATATATGGGGTAGCTGGAGGGGGTCTTGGAATATTATCTATTATAGCACCTATATTAGTAGGTTTATTTTTACCTCCTTTAGCAATATTAGTAGGTCCTGTTTTAAATATAATTTTATCTCAAAAATTTACAAACTATAAAGGAAATTATTTAGCTTATCTTTGGGTAATTTTAGTTGGTCCTATAGCCATAGGATTTGGAAACCATCAATATAAAGGTTAAAAATAATTTGAAAGAGGAAAGCATTCTATTATAATTAATTTCGTAAAATAGAATGTTTTTCTCACAATATAAAGGAAGCCCCAAAATGAGTTTAAGCAAACAAGAAGAAATAATTTTAAATAAATTACTTGCTAAATTAGATAAAGACCAAAAACAAAAATTATCTGAAA
>CADCOW010000050.1 GCA_902803205.1 uncultured Eubacteriales bacterium
AGTATCAGAAATGACAAGAAGATATAATTTGATACAAGAAAAGAGAGTTCGTGATATAGAAAGTTATAATAAAGCAATAGAAGGTGATATAAATAAGATAGCTGTAAATGATAACAATGAGGCAGAATTAGAACAGGTATCAAAGTTGCCATATATAGTTATTATCATAGATGAGTTTGCAGATCTTATGATGGTTGCATCAAAGGAAGTTGAAAATTCAATTATGCGAATAGCACAACTTGCAAGAGCCTGTGGAATATATCTTGTGATAGCTACTCAAAGACCTACTGTAAATGTTATTTCTGGAAGTATAAAAACCAATGTGCCAAGTAGAATTTCGTTTGCTGTATCATCTGGTATTGATTCACAAACTATACTTGATAGAAGAGGTGCAGAAAAACTTTTAGGTCATGGCGATATGCTATATTTTCCAACTGGAATACCAGAACCTATAAGGGTACAAGGTTGTTATGTATCAGAAGCAGAGATTTTAAACATAGTTGATTATGTGAGAGATGACAATACTGAATATGATTTAGAAGCAGAAAAAATAATTGACAAAGGCATGAGTGGCGATATTAGTAGTTCATATGATCCAAATGAAAAAGACGATATGTTTATAGATGCTGGACGACTTGTGATAGACCAACAAAATGCATCAATAGGTATGCTTCAAAGAAGATTTAGAATGGGATTTAATAGAGCAGCAAGAATTATAGACCAACTTGAAGAGGCTTCTGTAATATCAAGACAGGATGGAAAGAAACCAAGAGAAGTTTTGATGACAGCAGAAGAATTTGAAAATAAATTTGGGGGTTAGATGTTATTTAGCTCAATGATTTTTCTATGGGTGTTTTTGCCGATAGTATTAATCGTTAATTATGGAGTAAACTTAATAGTTAGAAATCGCAAAATTAAAATGCGAATTAAAAATACTTTCTTGCTAATAGCGAGTTTGTTTTTCTATGCTTGGGGAGGTATCTACTATTTATCTATAATGATATGTTCAATAATAATCAATTTTTTTGGTGGGTATATCATTTCAAAACTTGGAAGTAAAGATAATCCTAAAAATATTAATCAAAAAGTTGTTTTAGTAATTA
This sequence comes from uncultured Eubacteriales bacterium, assembly GCA_902803205.1. Lineage (GTDB taxonomy): Bacteria > Bacillota > Clostridia > Lachnospirales > Lachnospiraceae > UBA3633. The sequence continues at coordinate 1,104 of CADCOW010000050.1, forward strand.
TTATTGCTATAAATTTATTAATTCTTGGCTATTTTAAATATTTTAATATGCTTGTAGTTATTATAGAACAAGCAATGGAACATAATGATTTACCAACATTCTTTTATAATATATTTAATATGAAGGGAACGGGAAATCTTGGATTAAAAGAAGTAGTCTTACCTATTGGAATATCATTTTTTACTTTTCAGGCAATGTCATATGTTATAGATGTATATAGAGGTGATGCTGAAACACAAAAAAATATTTTTGATTTTGGTCTCTATGTAGCATTATTTCCACAACTTATAGCAGGTCCAATAGTTAGATACCATGATGTAGCACTTCAAATTAATGATAGGGTAGAATCACTTGATAAGTTTAGAAGAGGAATAAAAAGATTTTGCTATGGACTTGGTAAAAAAGTACTTATAGCAAATACATTTGCCTTGGTGGTAGATAAAATATGGGCTTTGGATTTAGAAAATATAGGTACTGCTATAGCAATACTTGTAACTATATCTTATACATTTCAAATTTATTATGATTTTTCTGGATATTCAGATATTGCAATAGGTCTTGGATATATGTTTGGTTTTGAATTTAAAGAAAATTTCAACTACCCATATATAGCCACATCAATAACAGATTTTTGGAGAAGATGGCACATATCACTTTCGACTTGGTTTAAAGAATATGTATATATACCTTTTGGAGGAAATAGACATGGGAGTTTTAGAACTTGTTTAAATCTTATGATAGTTTTTTTACTTACTGGTATTTGGCATGGTGCAAATTTCACATTTATTATCTGGGGAGTTACTTATGGTATTATACAGATAATAGAAAAATTGTTTTTACTGAAAGCTTTAAATGCAAATAGATTAAAATTTATAAATTGGATTTATGTGATGATAATTACTTTATTGTTATTTGTAGTCTTTAGAAGTAATAATATACAAGAAGCATTTGTTATATTTTCACAGTATGCCAAAATAGAATCAAAATACAATGTTTTGTCATATATATCTATGAAATTAATTGTTACTTTTATAGTTGCGATACTATCTATGGGAGTTATACAGAAAATATTTGGGAAATTATATTCAAAAATCAACAATAATATTGTAGTAAATGCTATAGATGCTATATTTCAATTTGTTATACTTATTGTTGCGATATTAAGTATAGTAGATGGCACATATAATCCATTTATTTACTTCCAGTTTTAATTGATAAAAGTTATAAAATTTAATTTATATATTAGGTGTTTTCTTATATAAAATGAAAATGAATAAAATTCAAAATTTAATATATGTATTTATTTTTTTAGCAATAATAATTGCACCTATGTTTGTGTGGGGTATATTAAATAAAATTGATAGTAATCATACTGGTATAATGAATGTGATTGATTTTAACTTAAATGAAAAAAGAAATAAAGCAACAATGAGTGAAGTTATAAATGTTTCAAAATTAACATATGAAGTAGAAAATTATTATAATGATAGAGTGCCTTTTAGATCAGTTTTAATAACATTAAAAAGGAATATTGATACTGAAATTGAGAAACCATATAAAAATGGCATTGAAAAAGTCTTACTTCAAAGATTTTCTAAAAAGATTGAAAGAAAAGCAGTTGAACAAATAGTAGAGGTAGATGGTAAAAGAGTAAAATGTATGGATAGGGAAGTCAATATTTTCTTTAATCATGCTTTGACTAAGAATGAAGTAGATCCTTATGATGATTCTATTGAGTACCCTATTAAATATTTAAATGAGTCAAAAGTTATAATGGGACAGAGTGATTGGTTGTATCTTGGAGAGATTAATATTCCTTATTATACTGGTGAAAAGACTTTTACGAGTGAAAAAGAAATAAAAAATTATATTAAACCATATTTAAAATTAAAAGATAAATGTGAAAAACTTGGAAAGAATCTTGTTATATTTGTGTGTCCTGAGAAAGAAGAAATATATCCAGAGTATATGCCAACTATGGAAATAAAAGATAGTGTAGAAAGACCAATAAAATTAAGGGATTATATAAAAAACAATACAGACCTTAAATATATTTACCCTAAAGAAGAGTTGCTTAAATATAAAAAAGATTATATGCTATATAAAAAGTATGATACACATTGGAATCCAGTAGGTGCTTATATAGCGACAAATGTCTTAAAGGAAGCTCTTGGTATAGAAACAATACCACTTAGAGATTTAAAACTTGAAAAAGTTGCAGTACTTGATGCCGATCTTGCTTATTATGCAAATACAAATTTAGAAAATTTACCATATACATTTACATATAAATTTACTGATTATAAACCAAATAATAATGTAGAAAAAATTTTTGTAAATGATGTTGTGTTAAATGATTCTTATACTACACATTGTAAAGAAGGTGCAAATAGGAAAGTATTTTTAATTGGAGATTCTTTTAGAGAGGCTACTGAAGAATTTTTAAACAAAGATTTTCAAGAGTTCTATTGCAATGTATTTATGAATATGGGTAAGCCATATATAAAAGAAGAAATAAAAAGAGCTGATGATATAGTTATATTTATAGTAGAAAGAAATGAAGAAATGTTACTTCCACAACTCTGTAAAGACATTGAAAATGTATTAGGAGAGTATGAGCGTGAAATTAGTGAATTCCTTAGAAAAAATTCTAAACAATCTTGATTATAAACTACTAAATGGCAAAATAGATAATACAAATATTTGTAAAGTTGTTTATAATTCAAGAGATGTAAAGAAAGATGATTTATTTATTTGTTTAAATGGATCAAGATTTGATTCGCATACAAAAATTAGTGATGTAATAAATAGTGGTGCGAAAGTAATCGTTGTTGAAAAAGGAAATAAAAATCTAAGAGGGATTGATTTTAAGGATACGATAGTTATAGAAGTAGAAAATACGAGACTAGCACTTTCGATAATTTCAAAGAATTATTTCGGATGCCCATCTGATAAACTAATTATTGTAGGTGTAACTGGCACAAAAGGTAAAACAACTACTTCATTTATGATTAAGAATATTATTGAGCAGGCAGGGTATAAGGTAGGACTTATAGGAACTATTGGTATATTTATGGGCGATGAACATATATATACTGATAATACAACACCAGAAAGTTATATTTTGCATGAATATTTTGCAAAAATGCTTGATTCAGGTATAACTCATGTTGTTATGGAAGTGTCATCACAAAGTTTAAAATATTATAGAGTGTATGGAATAAATTTTGATTATGCAGTATGGACAAATATAGAACCAGAGCATATAGGAGAAAATGAGCATACAGATTTTAATGATTACCTAAATTCAAAACTCAAAATATTTTCCATGACAAAAAATGCTGTTATCAATTCATTTACTAAAAATTATGATGATGTTATAACTGCCTGTAAAAATAATAATATACGATTATATGAAAAGAAAGAAAATAGAACTTGGAATCTTCAAATGCCTGGGTTTTACAATCAAGAAAATGCAAGTCTTGCTTATGAAGTTGGAAAGGCAATGGGTATTGATTACGACATAATAAAAAATGCACTTGAAAAGGTAGTAGTTCCTGGCAGATGCGAACTTATATATAAAGATGAAGAAATGAAAATAATAGTAGATTTTTCTTATGAAAATAATGGTGCAGAAAAGTTTTTAAATACCATAAGAGAATCAAATCCAAAAAGAATTGTAACCATATATGGTTGTGGTGGAAATAGATCAAAGGATAGACGATATGGTATGGGAGAAGTTACTGGAAAACTTGCAGACTTTGTAATTCTAACTGCAGATAATTCGAGATATGAAAAAACAATTGATATAATTGCCGATATAGAAACGACACTTACGAAATATAAAAAGAAAAATGATTTAGATAATGGTTATATAATAAAAGAGGACAGGAGAGAGGCTATAGAGTATGCAATAAAAAATCATAAACCTGGTGATGTTATCTGTGTTATGGGTAAAGGTCATGAGCCTATGATGGAAATGAATGGGGAAAAAATTAGATTTCTTGATAGAGAAGTTATTTTAGATATTATAAGTGATTATAAAAAATAATTATGGAAAAAGTATTTGCAAATATAATAGTTGATGTGACAGTTGATGCTTTGAATAAATCTTTTGTGTATGTAGTGCCAGATGATTTAATTGGAAAAATAAAACCTGGAGATAAAGTAATATTTCCATTTGGGAAAGGTAATACTGACAGGGAAGGTTTTGTGCTTGAACTATTAAGTCTGGAGCAATTAAAGAGTAAAAATTTTTATAAAAAAGATGCTTATTTTAAAAAAACTGATGCTATAGATAATTTAAAAGAGATAAAAAAGGTATCTGAAAATAAAATTGCTGCAAGTGAGATTTTGCTAAAGATGGCAATATTTTTATGTAAAGAGTATTATGCACCGATTAGTACATGTATAAGTACAGTGCTTCCAGTAAAAAGAATTATAAGAAAAAATAAAAAACAAGTTGATGCCATATCAAAATATAAAATAGATGAGATAGAAAAAAATGTACGAGATGAAATAGTATTGAATAATGAACAAAATAAAATAATAAATGATATAGTATTAGAATTAAAAAAAGAAGAATTTAATGAACATTTGATATTTGGTGTTACTGGGTCTGGGAAAACTGAAGTATATATAAAAGTAATTGAAGAAGTATTAAAAAAAGGAAAGCAAGTAATAGTTCTTATACCTGAGATTGCACTCACACATCAAACTGTTATAAGACTAAAAGAGAAATTTGAAGAGAATATAGCTATAATTCATTCAAGAATGAGTGAAGGCGATAGATATATACAGTATAATAAATGTGAAAAAGGTGAAACAAGTATATTGGTTGGACCAAGAAGTGCAATATTTGCACCATTTGATAATCTTGGGCTTGTAGTAATTGATGAAGTAAATGATTCTTCATATAAGTCAGAAACAATGCCAAGATATAATACAATAGATGTTGCAAGATTTAGATGTAAGGAACAAAATGCAACACTTATATCTTTATCAGCAACTCCAAATGTAGATTTATATTATAATGCAAAAGATGAAAAGAGTGGTATTCATTTACATAAATTAAAAAGTAGAGCAACATCAACTTTACCAAAAGTATATCTTATAGATATGACAAAAGAATTAAGGAATGGCAACAAAACAATTTTTTCAAATTTTCTTAAAGAAAAAATAAGAGATAGACTTGATAAAAAAGAGCAAATTATGCTTTATATGAATAGGAGAGGTTATAATACAATTTTCACATGTAAAGAATGTAGAGAAACCTATAAGTGTCCTCACTGTGATGTAGCACTTGTATCACATAGTGATGGTAAACTTAAATGTCACTACTGCGGATATGAAGTTGATGAACCAATGATTTGTCCAAAATGTGCATCTAAAGATATTGAAAAATATGGTATGGGGACTGAAAAACTTGAAGAATTATGTATAGATTTATTCCCAGATGCAAGAGTTTTAAGGATGGATAGGGATACAACGAAAGAAAAGGATGGCCATGATAAAATTATAGAGAAGTTTAGAAATGGAGAGGCTGACATAATTATAGGTACACAAATGATAGTAAAAGGTCATGATTTTCCAAATGTCACACTTGTTGCAGTTATGAGAGCTGATTTATCACTTTATGAAAGTTCATATAAGGCTTCTGAAAACACTTTTTCTATGCTTACTCAATGCGTTGGTAGGAGTGGAAGAAGAAGTGAAGGAGAGTCAATAATACAGTGTTTTGATGTTGATAGTTTCGTTATGGAAATGATAGTAAAACAGGATTATGAAGCATTTTATGACAAAGAAATAGAGTTTCGAAAAAAACTTAATTATCCACCATTCTCAAAATTACTTATAATTAGTTTAAATAGTAAAAATCAAGATTATTTATATGAGATTTCTAAAAATTTAAAGCTTATATTACAAAAATACAATAATAGTGATGCAGTAATTCTTGGACCAAGTAATGCAAATCCTGAAAAAATAAAGGATATATATATAATGCAAATTATTGTAAAATGTGCTACAATGATAGAGGCGAAAAAGTTTAGGAGTTTATCTAAAAAATATATTGATTTTGCGGATAAACCAAATTTAATAAAAATATTATTTGATATAGAGTAAAATGAAAGTAAATGTATTTAAAAATAGCATATTAAAAGTAAAAAAAGAATCAATCCTATCAATGGTGTTTATTTTGTGTGAGTCAGGCTTTGAGATATTTGTCCCACTCATTATGGCTAAGCTTATAGACTTAGGTATTGAGCAAAGCAATATGGAAAGCGTAAAAAAATATGGGTTCATAATTATTGGACTTGTGATAGGACAAGCAATATGTGGGGCATTATGTGCTTATTTTGCAGTTAAAGCAAGTACTATGTTTGCGTATGATATAAGACAAGATTTATTTAAAAAAATACAATTGTTTTCATTTGCGAACATAGATAAATTTTCTACTGGTTCACTTGTTACAAGAAGTACTACTGATATTGCAAATATACAAAGAGCATTTCAAATGGTGATAAGAGGTGCTATAAGAGGGATTGGAATGTTTATTTTCTCACTGGCACTATCGTATTCAATCAGTGTAAAAATTGCACTCATCTTTACTGCTATAGTTCCACTTATAGCTGGCTCACTTATAACAATATCAAGACTTGCAATGCCAATATTTGAAAAAATGTTTGATGCTTTTGACTCATTAAATAATATAATGTCAGAAAATATACATGGGATAAGAGTTGTAAAAACTTTCAATAGAGAACATTTTGAGTTTTTAAAAATGAAAAAGTCTGCTGATGATATTTATGACTATTCAGTAAAAGCAGAAACATATTTAGCATTTTGGGATCCATTTATGAATTTGGCTATGTATGCGGCTATTATATTTATTTCGTGGTTTGGTGCAAAGGCAATTATAGCATCTGGAAATAATCCAGACCTTGGGCTTACTACAGGAAAACTTATGAGTCTTGTTACATATGGAATGCAACTTCTTATAAGTCTTATGTTTATGAGTATGATATATGTAATGCTTGTTATATCATCTGCTTCTATAGAAAGAGTTAAAGAGGTACTTTTAGAAGAGCCAAGTATAAAAAATTGTGATAGTCCAGTATTCAATGTAAAAAATGGAGATATTGAGTTTGACAATGTATCATTTAAATATAAAGAAGATGCTAAAAATCGAGTCTTAAAAGATGTAAATATTAAAATTAATAGTGGTGAAATGATAGGTCTTATAGGTGGAACTGGTTCTGGCAAATCAAGTTTTGTAAATTTAATTCCAAGACTTTATGATGTAAGTACTGGAGTATTAAAAGTGGCAGGAGTAAATGTCAAAGATTATGACATAAGAACTTTGAGAGAATCAATCGGTATAGTTTTACAAAAGAATGTATTATTTTCAGGAACTATTGAGAGTAATTTAAAACTTGGAAATGAACATGCCACACTTTCTGATATGACTGATGCCTGCGAGATAGCTTGTGCTCTTGAGTTTATAGAAGAAAAAGAAGGAAAGTTTGGTGCAAAAGTTGAACAAGGTGGAACTAATTTCTCTGGAGGACAAAGACAAAGATTATCTATAGCAAGAACTATAGTTAAAAAACCAAAAATACTTATATTTGATGATTCAACTTCTGCAGTGGATACAAAGACTGATGCAAAGATAAGAGATGGGCTTAAAAATAAATTACCAAATACTACAAAAATTATTATCTCACAAAGAATTATATCACTTAAAGATTGTGATAGGATAATAGTGATGGATAATGGAAAAATAATCGCATTTGATACTCATGAGAATTTACTTAAAAATTGTGATTTATATAAAGATATAAATGAGGTGCAAAATAGTTAATGGCTATGAAAGATAGGGAAGCAAATTATGCTCCTGAAAAAAAAGTAAAAAAAGGAACATTACTTAGGATAATCAAATATGTTTTGAAATATAAACTCAGATTATTCTTTATTACTATTGGGATGATAGGTTCAACTCTTATAAATGTAGGTGCAAGCCTCTTTATTAAAGTTGCGATTGATGATTATATAATGCCAATGCTTTTACAAGATAAGGCAAATGTGGATTTTTTGCCATATTTAAGAATCATTTTGTTATTTACATTATTTTTATTAGTTGGTGTGCTTTGTGCCATAATGTATAAATTGCTGATGGTAACTTTGTCAAATGGTATATTGATGGAGATAAGAGAACAAATGTATGAAAAAATGCAAAGTTTACCACTTAGATTTTTTGATACAAATAGTGCTGGTGACATAATGTCAAGATATACGAATGATTTAGATACTTTAAGACAAGTTTTATCTCAAGTATTTCCACAATCTATTACAGGATTCTTGACTGTGATTGCAATATTTACAAGTATGCTTATGTTAAGCATTAATTTATTTGTAGTTGTAGCAATAATGTTACTCATCATGCTTTTATTTACACAGTGGGCTGGTAGAAAATCGCTTAAGTCTTATAGAAAAACACAGAGTTTTATTGGTGGTCTTAATGCCTATGTTGAAGAGATGGTGCTTGGCGCAAAAGAAGTAAAAGTATATTGTTATGAAGATAGAAATGTTAAAGTGTTTGAAGGCAAGAATAATGACTGGGCAAAAGCAGTTGTAAAGGCTGATACTTTGAGTAATATTTTGTTCCCTGTATCAAATAGTCTTGGAAATATTTTATATGTATTAATTGCATTTGCTGGTGGAATGATGATGCTTAATAATATTACTAATTACACTTTGAGAGGAAATGGCATTTTAACTATTGGTACAATTACATCTTTTATGACATTTACAAAGACATTTTCATCTATGATAGCAGGATTTAGTGCTCAGATGCCATTTTTTGTTCAATCTTTATCTGGTGCTGAGAGGATATTTGATTTAATAGATGTATCGCCTGAGATTGATGAGGGAACTTACAAATTAGAAAAGACAAGTAAAAATTCATGGCAGTGGAATAATGGAAAGAATAAAGTCCCACTTGTTGGAAACATTGTTCTTGATAATGTCAATTTTTCATATGAAGAAGGTAAGCCAGTACTTAAGAATATAAATGTATATGCTGACAAAGGACAAACTGTAGCACTTGTTGGAGCGACTGGTGCTGGTAAAACTACTATAACAAATTTAATTAACAGATTTTACGAAATAGATAATGGTATAATAACATATGATGGAATAAATATCTTGGATATAAAGAAAAAAGATTTAAGAGATTCACTTGCTATAGTTTTACAAGATGTTAGTTTATTTACTGGAACAATTATGGAAAATATAAGATATGGGAAACTTGATGCGACCGATGAAGAATGTATAGCAGCAGCAAAACTTGTATATGCAGATTCTTTTATAGAAATGTTGCCTGATGGATATAATACAGTTATAAAAGGTGATAGTGGTGGACTTTCACAAGGACAAAAGCAACTTATATCAATAGCAAGAGCTGCAGTTGCCGACCCACCATGTCTAATCTTGGATGAGGCAACTTCAAGTATAGATACTCGAACTGAAAAACTTGTGCAAAAAGGTATGGAATCTATAATGAAAGGTAGGACTGTATTTATAATTGCACATAGATTATCTACTATAAGAGATGCTGATGTAATTATGGTTATGAAAAATGGAGAGATTATAGAAAGAGGTACACATGATTCTCTTTTGGAAAAGAGAGGACATTATTTTGAATTATATACTGGCGTAGTTGAACTGGATTAGGAGGAATTATGAAAAAAATTTTCTATTTTATGACAACTATAAGTCTATGGCTTATGTTGTCTATTTTAGTTTCATGCAAAAATGGTGTTTTTACAGATATAACTAATTCATTTATAAAGATTTATCATTCAAATGAAACTAATGGAAATAATACTGAAATAAAAGATAATGAAACACAGAATAAAAAAGACAATGATATATCAAATGAGATTTCAGTATTAAATGTGGGCGGCTATAGAAATGAAGATAAAAACACTTATATAGAAATAGAATTTTCTAAAGAAATAAAAGATGGGTTTGATGCTTCTTCTTATATAAAGATTGAACCTGAGATATCATATACTATTTCTAAAGTTGGAAAATCTCTTTTTTTGAAAGGTGATTTTAGTGCAGATACGACATATAAAGTGACAGTTTTAAAAGGCATAAAGTCTATAAATGGGTTTGCAACAGATAGTGATAAGATTTTTGATGTGGAATTTGCAAAAAAGAAACCTAAACTTATGTTTACAAATGATGGTATTATCCTCCCATTAGTTAATGATAAAAAAATATATATAAGAAGTTTAAATGTAAAGCGAATAAATGTAATTGTGAGAAAGGTCTATGCAAATAATTTGACACAATTTTTACAAAGACTTAATTTTTCTGGTAATGGTCGTTATGAAGGATCATTTCGTAATGATGATGAAAGTGAAATGAATAAATACGAAAATGATTATGATGACTATTATTATTATGATCAACATTCTTCTTTTTATAATGTGGGAGATGAATTATACAATGTAAATTTTGATATTGAAAATGAAGTTGATACTTGGGTACAAACTGCTATAGATTTAACAGGAGTGCTTGAAGCAAATGGTATGTATGTGGTTGAAGCAAAATTTGATAGAGATGGTACTACATACAAGTTTAATGTTGATAATGATGGCTACATTGATTGGGAAGATAGAGAATATATTAATAATAATGGAATTATAAGAAAGACTGTTCTTCTTACTAACATAGGGATAGTGGCAGAAGAAAGTGATGAAGGAATAAGAGCAAATGTTTTAGATATAATAGAAAATAATCTGATTAGAGGGGTGAAAGTATATCTTATATCTAAAAATAATCAAATACTTGAAGAACAAACAAGTGATGATAATGGACAAGTAAGGTTTAATGTCCATAAAAATGGATTTTATATATTGGCTGATGACAAATCAAGTAAATCAGTTTTGCCATTAAAAAATTCATTAAATACAAATGGTTTTAATGTTGATGGTGCATATGCGACTGGTGGTATAAGAGGATATATATATACTGAGAGAGGTGTGTATAGACCAGGAGATAGTATATATGTATCTATAATAGTTAGAAACAATAATGAACAGCTTTATGATAATCAGCCTGTAAAGATAACTGTGTATGACCCAACAGGTATAAAGATGATAGATGATGATGTTATAAAAGATGGTAAAAATGGATTTTATACTTATACATTTAATACTAATACTTCGTCAAGAACTGGTATATGGAAACTTGAAGCAAAAATTGGAGATGCTGTAATCAAAAAAGATATATCAGTGGAAGCTGTTGTAGCAAATAAGATTAGAGTAAATTTAGATATTCCTGATGTAATAAATATTGATGATGAAAACAATGAGTATAGTATAAGTTCAAATTATCTATACGGTTCACCTTCAAGTAATCTTGAATATAGTGTAAGTTTTCAAATTAAAGAAGAACCTATAAATTTTGAAAAATATAAAGATTATTCATTTTCAATTCCATCAACATATGGGTATTCAGATTATAAGTATTTAAATGGAACTCTTGATAAAAATGGATTTAGTAAATTAGAACCTGATTTTAGTGATGTAAGATTTGGCTCACTTAATATGCTTGTAGATGCTACTGGAAGAGTAGTGCAAGATGGTGGAAGAGCAGTAAACACAAAAAAGTATGTTAAGTTAAAAAAATATGATACTTATATTGGTATAGAAAATACAAATACATATAGACGACCAGGGTCAAATATAAATCTTAAAGCAATATGTGTAACTGAAGATGGTGAAAGTTTAGTTCCAAATAAAACATTAAAGTATAGAGTATATAGTAATAATCATTATTGGTGGTGGGATTATTCAGATTATAATAGTTTTGTCATGTCATTTAAGAGTGATAAAAATACAACATTGTTGTATGAAGGCAATATAACTACAGCTGATGTACCAGTGTTAATTGATTATGAAACCCCAAATGCAGAATATATATATGTAGAACTTGAAGATGAGACTACAGGACAAATGACTGGGGTAAATTTACAATCAAGTGAGTGGGTTGACCTAAGTGTCACAAAAAAAGTTGAAACATTAAATGTAAGTACAGATAAGAAAAAGTATAATGTAGGTGACATTGCCCAGATTAAGTTTAAAGGAGCTGTAAAATCAAAAGCAATAATTAGTATTGAAAAAGCTGGAAAGATAATAAATCAAATTTATAAAGATGTAGATAATAATGAAATTATTGAACAAATAAATGTGACTAAAGAGATGGTGCCAAATGTTTATGTATATGTGACTTTGCTTCAAGATTATCTTACAAAAGAAAATGATAGACCACTTAGACTTTATGGAATAGTTCCTATAAATGTTGAAGATGAAGATTCAAAGATTGATTTGGAAATATCTGCTCCAGAAGAAGTCAAACCAAATGAAAAATTTGTAGTAAAAGTAAAGAATAAAAAGAATAAGCAAGTTGATTTTACAATTGCAGTAGTTGATGAAGGCTTGCTTGATATTACTGCATATAAGACACCTAAACCATTTGATTATTTCTTTCAAAAATTAGCAGCAAAACTTAAACTATATGATAATTATTCTGAAATAATAGATAGACCTTATGGAGCTATACATCAAATATTAAAAGTAGGTGGTGGGGAAGAAATAGTTGATGAAATGGCAAGACGCAATAGACTTAAACAACTTGGACTTGAAGATGCTGATAGATTTAAACCGGTATCTATGTTTAAAGGAGTTTTAACTACAGATATAAATGGCGATGCAAGTATTGATTTTGATATGCCAAATTATATGGGACAAGTACGTATAATGGTTGTAGCAGCAGATGGTATGAGTTTTGGTTCTGCAGATAAAGATATGATTGTTAAAGCACCAATAATAGTTGAATCAAGCCTACCAAGGTCTATGAAAGTTGGTGATAAATTAAAGATGCCTGTATCAGTATCTGCACTTGAAGATGATATAGGTGATGTTGATGTCTATTATACATTTAAAGGGAAAACTCAAAATAAAACTTTGACAATTGATAAAGGTGAAAAAGAGATAGTTTACTTTGAAGAAGAGATTGCAAATGAAATTGGTAATGAAGAATTAACTATAGGTGTGAAATCAAAAGTATATAATTATGAAGAAACTGTAGGTATGGCTATTAATAGCAATAATACTCCTATAGAGATTAACGAGAATAAAGAACTTAAAGGAAGAACAGATTGTACCTTTAATCAAGGAGAAAAGTATGTAAAAGGAACAGTGGACAGTTTCATTACTGTTTCAAATACGATGATGCTTGGGCTTGATAAAAGACTTAAATATTTAATAAGATATCCTTATGGTTGTTTAGAACAAACTATATCATCAGTATTTCCACAACTTTTTATAGAAAAATTATCTACAAGTAAGAATTATGACAAAGAAAAAGTTGTTGACAATATAAATGTTGCTATCTCAAGATTAAAATTATTTCAACTTCCAAATGGTGCATTTTCATATTGGCCTGGTGATAATACACCATCAGACTGGGCTTCAAATTATGCTGGACATTTTTTAATTTTAGCAAAGAAAAATGGTTACTATATACCAGAATCAATGTATAATGATTGGCTTGATTATACAAATAAAAATGTAAGAAAAATAAATAGTGGTTCGGACTATGATGTAGACTTAAAGAGTTATGCATTATACTTACTTGCACTTGCTGATAGTCAAAATGTAAGTGAGATGAATTACATGTATGAAAATTATTTAAATAAAAATATGAATACTACATCTAAGATGTATCTTGCTGCAGCATATAAGTTGATAGGTGAAGATAAAACAGCTATAAATATAGCATCAAGTATAACACCGACAAGTGTAAAAAAGTCATTTGATGATTTGTATGAGAAAGATAGATACTATTATAATTATAGTTATGGCTCAAAACTTAGAGAGATAGCTGTATATCTTGATTGTTATTATACTATATATGGGAAAAGAGATAACGAGGCATTTGATGAGATTGTAAGTGCAATGAGAGGAAATAATTGGTATTCTACACAGACAACAGCATATTCATTTATTGCACTTTCAAATGTGATTGAAGGAAAAGGTATCGGAACGGTAAAAGGCATAGTTGATGTTGATGGGGTTAAGACTGAATATTCAACTGATAGTAGGCAAACGATAAAAATTCCTGAAGGAGCTAAAAAAATAAAAGTAGTTTCAGATTCAGATATTATCACATATGTTAATTATTATTTAGAAGCTGTGCCAGTAAATGCTAATATTAAAGATTATGCAAAAGGATTTACTATTAGTAGAAAATATTATGACAATGAAGGAAAGAGTATAGATGTAAGTAAAACAAATTCTGGTGATACATTCTGGCTTGAAGTTATAGTATCACCTGAAAAGAAAAATATTGGTAAGGTAGAAAATATTGCATTAACTCAAATTTTACCAAGTGGATGGGAAATTGAAAATTTACGAATTTCTAATTCAAATGAACCTAAATGGGTAGAAGATAAATCAAAGGAAACAACAATATCGTATACTGATATAAGAGATGATAGAATTATGTGGTTTTTTGATTATACATCAAATCACGATTATAGTTTTTTTGTAAAAATAAATGCAGTTACAAAAGGAGAATTTGATTTTCCAGGAACTTTACTTGAAGCAATGTATGATATAGACTTTAGAGCATATAAAAAAGGCAGTAGAATATTAGTTAAATAATAAAATAAGGTTAAATGTGAATAAGGCTCATATCAATATTTTATAAAGGGTGAGTTTTGTAAATACTTATAGGGCGGATTTAATCCGCCTTTAATTATATGAATAAAATACAAATTAAAAAATTAATAATTGTAGTTGTATCATTTGTTTTAATATTTTCAATATGGAGTTTATACATATTTATAACTTTTGATGTTGAAAAAATGCAAAAAGATATTGAGAATAGATATAGCACTTCACTACTTGATGCAAATGGTAAACTTATGGATGTATTTTTGAATGAAGATGAACAGTGGCATATAAAAGTAGAAGATGAAGTTCAAGATAATTTAAAACAAGCAGTTATAAATTACGAAGACAAGAATTTTTATAAACATCATGGTGTAGATTTTTTATCTATATGTAGAGCACTTAAAGATAATTTTTTGGGGTATAAGAGAAGTGGTGCAAGTACTATAACTATGCAGGTAGCTAAACTTGCTAAACCAAAGAAAAGAACTTATATAAATAAATATATAGAAATAATACAATCACTTAAAATAGAAACTAAATTAAGTAAAGAAGATATATTGAAATTATACTTAAATAATGCTCCTTATGGTGGGAATATAGTAGGCTATGGTACGGCATCAAGAATGTATTTTCAAAAAGAAGCAAAAAATCTTTCTTGGTCAGAATGTGCACTTCTTGCAATACTTCCAAATTCACCAGGGGCTATGCATGTTGAAAAGAATCGAGAAAAGTTGGTAGAAAAGAGAAATAAACTGCTTGATAAGTTATATGAGAAAAATAAACTTACGATTGAGCAGTTAGAACTTGCTAAACGAGAACCATTACCAAGAATTAGGCATTCTTTTGAAAAAGTTGCACCACATCTTGCACGGAGACTTAAAAATAGTGAAACGGATAAAGTGATTAAAACAACTATAGATTATGATTTGCAAAAAAGAATGCAGAGTGTAGTACATTCTTATGTAGATTTTATGAAATCTGAAGGGATAACTAATGCATCAATGATTGTAGTTGAGAATAAAACAAGAAATGTAAAGGCATATATAGGTTCGCAAGATTTTATGGATATGGATAATGCTGGTCAGGTTGATGGGATAATAGCAAAAAGATCTCCAGGGTCTATACTGAAACCATTTTTATATGCATTGTCTATTGATGAAGGGCTAATTGCACCAGAATCACTTGTTCAAGATGTTCCTATGTTTTTTTCAAATTTTAATCCTCAAAATGCAAACAAAAAATATACAGGTATGATAGAAGCAAGACAAGCACTTATTTCATCACTTAATATACCATTTGTGCATTTGTTACAGCAGTATAATGAAGATAAATTTTATTACTTTTTAAAGGATATGCTTAAGTTTGAAGAAAACTCACCAGAACTTTATGGATTATCTTTAATATTAGGTACAAAAGAGTTTTCTGTAGAAGAGATAGCAACACTATATACTGGACTCGCAAATTATGGTAATTTAACAAATATTCACTATCTTATAGATGAAAAAAATGATAATGTAAGAAATATGTTTTCAAAAGGTGCCAGTTATCTAACTCTTGATACTTTAAAAGAACTTGTTCGACCAGGTCTTAATAATCTTTATAGATGGAAAGAGCCTATATCGTGGAAAACTGGAACAAGTTTTGGTAAAAGAGATGCATGGGCATGTGGAATGACACCTTACTATACAGTTATAGTTTGGGTTGGCAATTTTTCTGGACAAGGAAATGATAACTTATCAGGTGTTATAAGTGGCGGACGATTGCTATTTAATGCCTTTCAGGAACTTGAAAATAGTAATATTAGATTTGAAGAACCAGTGTATGATTTAGAAAAAATTGAAGTTGATAAGATAACTGGATATCGTGTAAATTTTCCAAATATAGAAACAAAAACCATAAAATACCCAAAAGATGCAAAGCCACTTAAATTATCACCATATTATAAAAAAATATATGTAGATGATAATGGTGTAGAAGTAGATTCGCGTGATGAAAGGTTTTTAAAAAGTCATGAAAAAGTTGTATTAAATTATCCTCTTGAAGTAGTGAATTACTTTATAAGAGAAAATAGAGATATATCAGAAATTTATCAGACAAATTCAAGTGAAAAAAGTTTAAAAATATTATACCCTACGCCAAACCTTAAGATTCTTTTACCAAATGATTTGGATAAAGAACAAAAGTTAGTAATAAAAATAGCAAATTTAAAAAATCAAAATATATACTGGTATGTAGATAAAGAATTTATAGGTCAAGATAAAAGTTATGAAAAAGAAATACAACTTGGAGTAGGAAACCACACTATAACTATAGTGGCAGAAGATGGGGAAACAACCAAAACCAATTTCATAATTGAAAAGACAACCTAATTTTTTTATTTAAATTTGGGAAATTTGGGGACGGGGTATATTATTGGTGATTTGGGGACACCCTTTGGGCGGATGATATCCGCCCCTACGGTGGTGATATCCGTACTTATTGTTATGATG
>CADCOW010000051.1 GCA_902803205.1 uncultured Eubacteriales bacterium
GTATTATACAAGAAGAAATGAAAAAAACAACAGTATTATGTATAATGGATGGCTATGGATTAAGAGATGAAAAAGAAAATAATGCTATAGCACTTGCAAAAAAGCCACACCTCGATAAAATTTTTGATGAATACCATATGGTTAAAGGTTATGCATCTGGTACTTATGTAGGACTTCCAGAAGGACAGATGGGTAATTCTGAAGTAGGACATTTAAATATAGGTGCAGGAAGAATTGTTTATCAAGATTTAACCAGAATTGGCAAATCAATAGAAGATGGAGATTTTTTTACAAATGAAGCATTTATAAAAGCAGTCAATCACTGTAAAGAAAATAATTCTTCATTTCATATCATAGGTCTTCTTTCAAATGGTGGAGTTCATACTCATAATTCTCATATTTATGCACTTCTTAAACTTGCAAAAGATAATGGGTTAAAAAAAGTTTTCGTTCATTGTTTTATGGATGGTCGTGATACACCGCCAAGCAATGGACTTAAATTTATAAATGAGTTAGAAGAAGAGATTAAAAAGATAGGAGTTGGTAAAATAGCTACACTTGTAGGTAGATACTATGCTATGGATAGAGACAAAAATTATGATAGAAATAAAATAGCATATGATTTACTGACTAAAAAAATAGGTGATAGATATGAAAGTGCTATAAGTGCTACTGAAACATCTTATAAGAATAATGTGACTGATGAGTTTATAAAACCTTGTGTTATAGTAGATGATGATGACTCATATATAAAAGATAATGATTCAGTTATTATGTTTAACTTTAGACCTGATAGAGCAAGACAAATTACAAGAGCATTCGTAGATGATGAGTTTACATATTTTGATAGAAAAAAAATAAATAATTTAGTCTATGTATGTATGACTGAATATGACCCTACTATAAAAAATAAACTTGTAGCATTTGGCGAAAAAGAAATAAAAGACCATCTTGGAGAGGTAGTGGCAAATAAAGGGCTTATGCAACTTAGGACTGCTGAGACAGAAAAATATGCCCATGTAACATTTTTCTTCAATGGTGGGAAAGAAGAACCTTGTAAAAATGAAGAGAGAATGCTTGTGCCATCACCAAAGGAAGTTCCAACTTATGATTTAAAACCAGAGATGTCTGCACCTAAGGTATGTGAAAATGTGGTTGGTGGAATTGACAGTGGTAAATATGATTTGATAGTTGTCAATTTTGCTAATCCTGATATGGTTGGACATACTGGTAACCTTGAAGCTACTATAAAAGCTATTGAGGTAATAGATACTTGTGTAGGAAAAATTTTTGATAAGATAATAGAAAAAGAAGGAAACTTATTTATCATAGCAGACCATGGAAATGCAGAGACTATGAAAGATGAAAATGGTGCACTATATACAGCACATACGAGTAATCCAGTGCCATTTTGTTTAGTTACAAAAGAAAAATATAAATTAAAAGAGGGTGGAAGACTTTGTGATGTTGCACCAACTATATTAAAACTTATGAATATTGATAAGCCAGAATTAATGACTGGCCAATCACTAATTTAGAAAGAAGGTATTATGTTAAATCCACAAATGTTAGATTTATTTTTGATTACTTGGGCTCTTTTTGCAGGACTTTTAATGACAAGAATTGGTAATATTTTTAGATTACCAGATGTTACTTCATTTCTTGTAGTTGGAGTTATTATCGGACCATCAGTTCTTGGTAGACTTGGCATACGTGGTCTTGGATTTACAAGTTATGAAGAAGTAGAAGAATTGTCAATAATATCAGATGTGGCACTTGGTTTTATAGCATTTTCAATAGGAAACGAGTTTAAATTAAAAACTCTTGCAAAAATTGGAAAAAAAGCTTTTATAATAGCAACTATGGAAGCAGTGATGGCAAGTATACTTGTAGATATAGTTTTGATAATTATACATTTTAATTTCCCAAATATTGTAACTATGCCTATGGCATTGACACTTGGAGCTATAGCAGCAGCAACTGCACCTGCCGCTACACTTATGGTTATCAAACAATATAAGGCAAAAGGTAAGGTCACTGAAATATTGCTTCCAGTAGTAGCACTTGATGATGCAATTTGTCTTATGGTTTTTGCTGTATCATTTGGCATAGCACAGTCAATGGTGAAAGGGACTACTAATATTATAAATTTAATAGTTGAACCAATGATGCAAATTTCAGTTTCTTTATTTATTGGTTTTATCGCAGCTATAGCACTTACATTTCTTGAACAATATTTTAAATCACATTCAAATAGATTGATACTTATCATAGCATCAATAATTTTAACTGTAGCATTTGCAAAAATAACATTTAAACTTGGTGGTTTTTCAGGCTCATTCTCACCACTTCTTGTGTGTATGATGCTTGGAACTACATTTTGCAATATTTGCCCACTTGCAGATGATTTGATGGAGAGAGCAGATTTTTGGTGTAAACCCATACTTGTTTTATTTTTTGTATTCAGTGGAGCAGAATTAAATCTTGAAGTTTTTAAAAATCCTATTGTTGTTATGGTAGGTTTAATATATGTATTTACAAGGTCGTTTGGTAAATATATAGGAGCAAGAATTTCATCATCTATGACAGGTTGTGATGATGTTGTAAAAAAATATCTTGGTATAACACTTCTTCCACAAGCTGGTGTTGCGCTTGGTATGAGTGCACTTGCATTTGAACTTATGAATAGCACTGATGGACTACTCGTTAGAAATATTACTTTATTTGGTGTGCTGATATATGAATTACTTGGACCTACATTTACAAAAATAGCACTTATAAAATCTGGAGATATAAAAGAGATAAAAGAATCATAAAAAAAGGAGTAACTGATGATTAAATTAAAAACACAAAATGCAATTTTAAAATTTACTATATTGATATTTTTTGTATTTATGTGTATAAATAATATTTTTGCAAATATATATTATTTCCCAAACAATAATCAGTACTATCCGAATTACCCATATAACCCATACAACCCATACAATCCATATTATCCTATATATCCAAATAATAATGGCTATAATCCACAAAATGGATATTTTTCATATTCAAGAGAAGGCTCTTTTATAATTCCTTATGATTCATATTATTATATGGTAGGATATGATAGACCAGTGTATGTGCAATCAAATGGGGAAATAATGCAGTCAAGAGTTCCAGTCCTTGCTGGCAATTATGAGTATCTAACTTACATAGCCAATCGTCTTATATACTCATCTTATGTGTCAATTTCAAATTGGTGTAACGACAATATAATGGGTAGGGAAGGAGTGCAAGATTATTATTTAAATAATGCAAGTGTAAACAGCATTACTCCTACGCAGGTAATTTTAATTGTGGATTGCGCCCTTAAAAAGAAAGGTATAATTAGTGGGTATGAGCAGTTTAGGGTTAATATTGATATACAAAGTGGAAGATTTACTTGGAGGAATATAGGTACAAATGGTAGATGGTTATATGGTGATGGGAAAGTATATGAATTTGATTCTAACAATGGAAATGTCATAATCATACAATAATAAAGGGTATATTGAAAGAGTATAGAATTTCTACTTTTTCAAATTAAGGTTCCTTAAAGAGTAAAAAAATGAAAAACTTTGTTATAGATTTTAGAAAAGTAAAAAACATAGAAGAAGCACATAAGGTTATGATGGAAGAATTTGATTTTCCATCATACTATGGTGAAAATTTGGATGCATTAAATGATAGTTTATCAGAAATGATTATAGAAAATAAAGTATATATTATAGTAGATAGAAATGCATTTAAAGGGTTTAATCAAATTATAAAAGTCTTTGAAGATAATTGCATAGAATTTGAAAAAGTTGTGGCAATATCATAGGGGCGAATATCATCCGCCCATTCGATAAATTACAAATAAATGATTATGGAAAATTATTTAAAAAATTTAAAAAGAATATTTAAAATATCGTTTATTTCTTTTTTTGTAGTTGCAACTTTATTTTCTTGTAAATCACAAATATTAGTAAGTAGCAACAACAATAAAACCGTAGGGGCGGATACCATCCGCCCATCAAGCAACGACATTATTGATGAAAATGGTTCATATACAAGTAAAGATGAAGTTGCACTTTATATTTACACATATAAGAAACTTCCAAAAAATTTTATAACAAAATCTGAAGCAAAAAAACTTGGCTGGAATAGTTTTAAGAATTATGTTGGAGATGTGGCAAAAGGAAAAAGTATTGGTGGGGATAGATTTAATAATTATCAAAAAATTTTACCAGACATAAAAGGGCGAAAATATATTGAGTGTGACATAGACTATAAGGGTAAAAAGCGAAATGCAAAACGAATTGTTTATGCTGATGATTTTGATGAAAAGATAGGATGTATTTATTATACAGAAGACCATTATAATACATTTGAGAAATTATATTAAGGTGACCTAAATTGTTAATTGATAAACTAAATACAAAAGCTAAACTAAAAGTAATCATGACAGATTAAACATTAAAAACATTGTAAAATCAGTTAAAAATTTGCTTAATAATTTTACTTAATAATTTTGCTTAATAATTTTTACTTGACTAAATATAAGCATAGATAGTATAATAAATATACCTTATAAAGAGTGGTTGAGGGACTGGCCCTATGAAACCACACCAACCAGCGATGTATGGTGGTAACCCCA
>CADCOW010000052.1 GCA_902803205.1 uncultured Eubacteriales bacterium
AGAAGCAACACCACCACTAATTATAGTAGTTGCACCAGTTGTGTTTCTAAGAGCTGCAAATGAATTTACTGACATTCCAAGCACCATTGAAAGTGCGAGACAAGATGCCATAATTCTTTTACTCATCATTGTTTTTCCTCCTATAGAAATTATATAATAATTATATCACTTTTTAGTTTTATGTCAATATATTTTTATGTGCTTTTTGCCCATTTTTAGCCCTTTTTTCGTAATGATTTTGTAATAATTAAATGCAAAATTTGAAATAATTTCCTCCTTATATTTTAAGTAATTTTATAAGCAAATATTGTTTTTTTTACACCTATATAAAAAAAGGTGGGGTTTCTCCCACCATAGCTTATTATTAATAAACCGCTTCCATATGACTTTCTAAAAAGTTTGAACTACATGGCTCTACATAAGAACCAGTATAAGTTATTCCTCTCTTATTTGTACCATTAAATCTTAAGTCTCCCCAAGCTGAATATCTTCTTATTCTCTCTGCTACCATAAAACCACAAATATCATGTTTACTATCATCATCAAATACTCCAAAATAAAACCAACTTGGTCCATAAATTGATACACCCTCCGCTATATTTCCATTTGCAGGAACAGATATTATCTTATTAGTAGCATAATCTTTTGAGTAAGGTGCAACATTTAAAATATAATCCGCAGTAGTTTTTTCTTCACCAGTACCAACTTCAAGTCTTACAACCCAAGTAGTTGCACTACCATTATATCTTATAGCATTTACAATTCTTGATTGCTTCCCATAAGTGTTAGTTGCAACTTCTTCAAATCTTACAAGATCTTTGAAGTATATATTAGTTGGAGTCTTAGAGACAACTGTTCCTACTGTTGCTCCAGTTACATATTTAGCAGCATTTGCAGGCATAACTAACAACATAGCCATCATTATTACTGATAAAATACTTGTAATCTTTTTCATTTCATTCTCCTTTTAGAATTACATTCTAGATAACACAAAACTATTTTGATTTTTTTAACTCAAATGTCTTTGTTAAAATCTCCGTATATTATAATGTATTTTCATAAATATTGCAAGAGTCTTTAATTGTTTTTTTTAGAAATACTGATTAATTGCTCTTTTTGCAATTAATCTTGTATTATTTATGTAAACTTACTTGATTTGCAATATTTTATAAATATAATTTATAAAATATTGCATTAATCAATGTTTCCTTTATCAGTTCTTTTATCACATTTACTGCAATAATTCATCCCACTCACTATACTTTTTTTCAAGTTTGATATTTAATTCTTCTATCATATTGTTAATATTAGTCAATTCTTCAAAATCACTTTGATTCTTTTCATCTAATAAAGCCACTTTATACTCTTTAATCTCATTCTCTATTTTAGCAATTTCATCTTCTATCTTTTTTGCTTTCTTTTTATCTTTATTCTTTTGTTTATTTTGTTCATAATTATCTTTACCAACTGTCTCGTCTTTATCACTTAAATATTTTTTTTCATCCAATAAATTATTATTTATAAAATCATTATTATAAGGCTTATCTTCCATCTCCAATAATTCTTGCTCTTTAATATATTTTTCATAATCATCATATCCAAACTCAAAAAAATGAGTGGTATAAATTGAATTACTATTTATATTCTTTTCAAAATATAAAACTTTATTTGCAATCTTCTTCACAAAATATCTGTCATGTGAAACAAATATAACTGTTCCTTCAAAACTATTTATAATTTCTTCAAGACTTTCTTTCCCCAGTATGTCAAGATGGTTTGTTGGCTCATCAAGTATAAGTAAATTTGGTTTTCTCTCAAATATTTTTGATAAGCAGAGTCTAACTTTTTCTCCACCAGAAAGGTCACAAATTCTTTTATCTATATCTTCTTCACCAAATAAAAATCTACCAAGTCGATTTCTAACTTCAGTATTGGTATATGTAGGAAACTCATCTGCAAAATCTTCAAACACTGTTTTTTTAGAATTATTTTCTGTAATTCTTTGGTCAAAGTATTCAAACTCAATCTCATGCCCATATTCATAAGTGCCAGAAATTTTTTTTATCACACCTGCAATAGTTTTTATAAATGTTGATTTGCCTGTACCATTTGCACCAAGAACTGCAAGTCTATCTCGCCTACTAACTGTCACATTTACTGTTGCAATCGCATTGCCGCTCGCATAACTCGCGGCTACGGGTTCCTGAGTGCTCTCGTATGGGCAAGCTATGCGAGCCCCTTCATACCCCACAACTAAGTTGTTGCACCTTAGCACTTTCCTTCCGCCTACTACGCGAGGCACTATCTTTACATGAAAAGTCTTCATATCAGATTCAAGAGGTTTAAATGTTTTTGCCTCAAGTTTTTCTATAACTTTATCTTTTGACTGAACCATCTTTGCCTTTGTTGCTTTATATCTAAATCTATCTGCAAGTGCAGTAAGTCTTTCTATCTCTTTTAAATTTTTATTATATTCAGCTAATTTTAATTGGTAATTAATTTCTTTTTGTTCTACAAAGTCAGTATAGTTTCCATCATATCTCTCTAAAATTTTATTTTCTACATCATAAATTACATTACAAATGTTATCAAGAAACATTCTATCATGTGAAACAACGATAACATTTTTTTTATAATTCTTTAAATAATTTTCCATCCACTCTATTGCTTCTATATCAAGATGATTTGTAGGTTCATCCAGTAAAAGAACATCAGGTTTTGAAAGCAATAATTTTAAGAGTGAAATCTTTGTAGTTTGACCACCTGAAAATTGACTCATCTGTTTTTCTAAATCATACTCATTAAATCCAAATTTTCTAAAACCAGTTTTTAATTCTTTAATATATGTTTCACCGCCTTCATAATTATAAGTATCAATTAACACATTTAAATCATTTGCTTTTTTCTCATCATAATTATTACTCAAATCTTCAGTCAATTTTTCAATTTTCCTTTCCATCTCAAGTAATTTTTCAAATGCAGTAAGCAAATATTGATACACAGTATTGCTTGCATAACTCGCAACTTCGGGTTTTATAGAGTTTTGGTCTGAAAGCCCACCTTTAGATACATTTTCCCCATCTATAATGTCAACTTCCATTTGCATACCCTCTCCACCTGCCAACTGCTGTCTTAAAAATCCTACATTATAATCTTTTGACTTTACAATCTCACCAATTGTATTATCATCATTGTAATCAAGTCCTATATCTCCATTCATAAGTTTAAGAAGTGTAGTCTTTCCTGCTCCATTTCTACCTACTATGCCTATCTTCTCATTATCAACCATACGAAAATTGAAATGAGATAAAATCTCATTACCACCAAGAGAGACTGTTCCGTTTTTAATTTCATACAACACTTTTTATATTATTAGATATTATCAAATGACTTACAATAATCAATCACTGATTTATATCCTTCCTCACTCTCAATTCTAATGCTACCATCATTTTCATAAAAAACCTTTTTTGTAGTAGCAGTTCCAAAACCATATACAGTATGTCTTTCACTCATCATCATTATGTTGTATATGCACTCCTTCCCAAGTTTTGCATATCCAACATTTTCAAGATTGCCCGCTATATTTTTTTGTCTATAAAGATAATAAGGTTTCAAATGCAAATATTTTGCAAGTCGTTTACTCCACAAAAACATTTTATCTATTTCTCTTTTTCCTTCAGGTTTATCATTATTAAGCCCTGCAAGATAATAATTTTTTGTCCAAGAATCAAGTTCAAAATTGAGTCTTGCTGCTCTTTTAAGTGCAAGAGAATGAACTGTAAATGAATCAGGTTTAAGTTTTCTAATGCCATTTAAAGTTTTCAATACATCAAATAAATGCTCATTTGGAAGTCCCAAAATTATATCCATATTAATATTGTCAAATCCAAGTGACCTTGCAAGATAATATTTTTCTATCACATCATTGACCGTATGCTTTCTTCCTATAAGGTCAAGTGTTTTTTGATTAAATGTCTGCGGATTAATTGAAATTCTTGTGACTCCGTGTTTTTTCATAATTAAAAGTTTTTCTTTTGTAATAGTATCTGCCCTCCCTGCCTCCACAGTATACTCAATTAAACTTTTCTTATCTACATATTTATCTACAATATTTAAAAGTCTATCAAATTGTACTTCATTAAGCGAAGTTGGTGTGCCACCACCTATATAAAGTGTGAGTGGTTTTAGCATTTGAAAAAGGGGACGGGGTATATTATTTGAAATTTGGGGACACCCTTTGTTTTCACATTCCCCCATCTTTTCTATGCGAGTTGAAAAATCTTTTTCAAGCGACTCAAAATAAGTATCAACATATTTTGAAAACTTTTCTATATTGAATGAAGTAAATGAGCAATAAAGACAAGTGCTTTTACAAAATGGAACTCCAACATATATGCTATATGTATTTTTATAATTTTTTACTTCTTCTCTATCTAATATTTTAATTTCATTTTCAGCAATTTCTATCAATTCATTTGCTTTTTCATCACTTATATAATACTCTTTTTTTAATTCATTTTTAATTAGTTCATTCTCAATTTTACTGTTTTTATACAGTGTCCCTTTTTCACCAATAATATACCCCGTCACCAAATTTAAATTTTTTTTAAGGTTGGTTGCTATGTTTACTGGTCTTATGCCTGTGAGTGTGCCCCAAAGTAATGTTTTACCTGTGAGTTTAGATAAATATTTATAGAGTTGTCTTTTCACTTCTGATTTTATAGTGAGGCGATCGCCAGTTAAAGGTCCAATGTAATAATCTTTTACAATAATATTAGGCTCACTTAATTCATTATCCTTAAGCATAGAAGAAGCTTCTTCATCTTCTATGATATATTTTATTTTTTGCAAAGTAAAAAAAGCAAGACATAAATCTCTTATATCAGTTTCAAATTTTGCTAATTCTTTTTTTATATATACATATATCATTCTAATTATTCATAATACCACTACGATTATAACATATAAAAGTCATTGCAACAATATAAAAGAGCGGTAAAACCGCCCTAATAATATGTATTTATATACAAAAACTTACCTGTTTCTTAGTTCATTTCTATAAGAATATATATTTTTTTATGGACTTGCAGTTGTTGTCTCCGCATTATCTTTTATGCCACGAATAGACATCTCATATTTAACCTTTGATTGAACTTGTTGTTGCATATTGATTTCAAGGTTTGCTAAAATCTCACTCATTCCTGTAGAAGTTGCATCTCCATTTATCCAAAGATTTATCTCTTCCCTTGTCACAAAAATCCGTTTTAACTCTTCTTGAGTCTCAGCAAAACCAGGGATAGCAGTTAAAGCACCCATAATCAAAACTGATAAAATAATAATTAAAACTTTTTTTGTTAAACTTTTCATAATATCCTTTCGTAGTTTTCACTACATCTTTATAAATGATATCAATATAGCCCTCACTATTTTTTTTTATATATTATACTACATCATTTTAAAATTATGGATGAGGTGTTATGGTCCAACTTTTACCACTTAACCCAATATAATTTATATTTGCAGCATCTGTTGAAGTACCTGAATAATATAATGTACCATTATTTGCAGCATTAAACAGCCAATTCCCAAATGAAGGATCAGGTGATGTTGACATAAATGACCCAGTATAATCTATAGAAACTTCTCTTAAACTTGTACATCCAGAAAACATACCATTGAAAACACCTGATGCCAATGTAGTTGCTTTTATGTATGGTGCCACCTGCATTTGATTACATCCATTAAACATTGCATAATAACACTGGTTCGCCAATGTAATTGCAGGTAACTCACTTGGTGCATCAGTTAAAGAAGTACATCCATCAAACATATTTGAATAGCAATCATTTGCAAGTGTAGTTGCAGGTAATTCTGGTGCCTTTTCTAAATTACTACAATTTTGAAACATCATTTGACATGAATTACTTCCTACAGTTCTTGCTTTAATCACTGGTGCATTTTTTAAATTAGTACAATTATGGAACATAACAAAATATGCATTTTGTGGAACATTAGTTGCTGGTAACGCACTTGGACCATCTATAAGCCCAGTGCAACCTTGAAACATTTCACTATAGCAATCACTAGCAAGTGTTGTTGCTGGAAGTTCTGGTGCTTTAGTAAGAACTGTACATCCTTGAAATAACTTACTATAACAATATGATGTTATACTTGAAAAATTTATCATTGAATCAACAGGACCACTGGCAGCAATACTTCCTGACATTACAAATTTTATATAATTAGAAGAATTATTTAATGTATTACTTTTATTCCATACATATATTGATTCGCCCGAATTAAGTGTTATAGGTGTATTAGCTGCCCAAGTAGTAAAAGTTGTTCCATCAGTTGAATAACCTATATCTACACTTGGACTTCCTGTTTTTGTATACCGAACTGTTGAGCCATTTGCATTTGAAGTAAAGCATAAAAATTCTTTTTTTGCAGTCGCACCATTAATCTCTTTTCTTTTTTCTTTTATCAAATCTTTAAGTTTCTGAGTTGGTTTTCC
The DNA here is from genome assembly GCA_902803205.1 of uncultured Eubacteriales bacterium. Classification (GTDB taxonomy): domain Bacteria; phylum Bacillota; class Clostridia; order Lachnospirales; family Lachnospiraceae; genus UBA3633. The sequence continues at coordinate 6,518 of CADCOW010000052.1, forward strand.
ATCTTCATCCAAATACTCAGGAACTTTTTTATATTTTTCTGTAAATCTATATTGCATATCATAAAAATCCATGTTGCTATATATTCTTGAAGTCGCATTTTTATCAAGTTCTGATAAAGATGCTGTAAATCCTTTAACCCACGCTGTCCACTCATCGCGGACAATAAAAGCAGCATTCTCTCTATCTGTAAGTGGTCTATCAACATTTGATGCAAATGCAACACTTGCTGGTATAAACATAAGACCAACTATCATTAAAATTGATAAAGTTTTTAAAATCTTTTGAAGATTTTTCATAATATGCTCCTGCTTAATACAAATAATATTTCATAAAAACTTAACCTAAGAAACTTTGTCCCTCAGCCAAATCTTTGTTATTAGTCTAATATTTTATTTGTTATTATTTTATCACATTATATTTGTTTTATCAACAAAAAAGCATTATCATTATAGAATCTTAATATTATTTTAATACTTTTATTGACTTTTTTTAGGTTCATTACACTAAAAAAGCCTATTTTTTCAATAAAATAGGCCTTTTAAATACTGAAATTTAACTCAGTATTATGCTTTAACTTTTGATGGAAGATATGATGCTAAAGTGATGAGTCCCACACCAGCTAAAATGATGTTAATTGCAATAAATACTCCAAACATTGCTGATGCAAATGCTGGTCTTGCTGCTAAGAAACATGCAAAAACAATCATAAGTACACTTTCTACTATAAGTCCTATCCATCTACTATTTTTGAATGCATTTGGTAACATATCATTTACAGACTTAATTCTAATAGCAAGCATAATACGAGAAATAGCAAGCACAATTATCCATGCTGCTATCATACCAATTATAGCCATATCTACCATGAATTGCATTGGAATATTTACCATAACGATAATACCAAAAATAAGTGATACAATAGCTCCTGCTAAATACCAGCCACTAACTTGTGCATACTCTTTAACTTCAAACCAAGCAACTATAGTACCAATAGCATCACATAATATAAGTACCCCTATAACATATCCAGTACTTAAGTATGTGTCAATAGGTGTAAATAAGCAATACACACCACCTATCACAAGTACACATCCTAAAACTATTGTTAAGATTTTTTTCCAGTTCATAAACTCCTCCTAAAAATTTTACTATTCAAAACTAAAAATCAAAATACGAGTATCATAGATGCCATCAGTAGAAAATATTTTGTTTAGTCTTGTTTTTCCTGGTATATTTATATTATTTTGTAACCAGTCACTTTTATCAATACTAAGTCTATTTTCAGTTCCCGCATTTGTCACAAACGCAATTACTTTTTCTCCTAAAGCAAGTCTCTTTAAAACATATTCTGTAACATTTGTATCGTTTGAATCTATTAAATTTGTATTGTCATCATATTTAGCACCAAGCAACAACAATTTTTCAAGAATTATTTTTACTTCCTCTTTTTTATTTTGCATCGTCAATTCTGCAATTTGCATTTCATATAATTTCCTTACAGAATCTACATTTGCATTAAAGTCTATCATCCCAGTATTTAAATAATAAGCAACAGTATTTTTTCCATACTTAGTAGCGGTGCATATGTGTCCATTTTCTCTAAAATGATTTATGCCAAACTCTATGTCAGTACCATTTATATAATTATTAAAAAGTTGATTAAATCCAACTTCCACATTGCTTTCTGGGTCTTCCCAAGTAACATCCACATTATACCATTCGCCATCAAGATATATTTGATTCCAAGCATGTGGTGCTTCAACATTTTTTGTATTACGAGCACTTCCTGTCACAACATTTGTTGATAGGTTACAAGATTTTGCTATAAGGTCAAATGCTTTTGCATAACCAGAACAAGTTGCTCTATGATTTATAAGTGCCCCATATGCTTTATAACTATCATTAATAGAAGGATTATCATTATACTCTTCTTCCTCTGCATAAGTTGTAGTTGCTACAAGATATTTTATAATCATTATTTCTTTTTCAAAGTCAGTCATCTCAGGCTTTATATAATTATAAATAAAATCATCTATAACTTTTTTTATCTCAAGATTTTGACTTTCATCTTCTGCAAGATATGTACTCATAAGGCTTTCATCCAAACCCATAGTAGTTATGTTAAGTGCAAATACATTAAAAGCAAAAGATATAATTATCAAAAAAACGAATGTAATTTTAACAAGTATCTTTTTCACAATTTTTAATTATACCATTATATTCATTTAATTTCAATAGTATAAGGAACCTAAACTTACCATCTAACTCAAAAAAGTATAATATTTAGACTTTTTTCAATATACCTATATAATCAATATTAAAAATTTTCCTATATACTAAAATGATTATTTATGATATTATAATATAAGACTAATATTTTATAATTTTGGAGGTTAATATGGAAAAGAAAAAAATGCCACTTTCAATTAAGATTTTCATTGGACTTATTATCGGTGTTATCTTAGGACTTCTTTGTGTAGCCGATGGTCCACTTGACAATACTTTCTTTTTAAACACAGACATTACTTCTTTTAAATTACTACAAGAATATATTAAACCTATAGGAGATATATTCTTAAACTTACTTAAATTTGTAGTTGTTCCTATAGTGTTGCTTTCTATAATATGCGGTATAATGAGTCTAAGTGATATTAAAAAAGTATGGTCTATAGGAATTAAAACTATTCTTTTTTATCTTTTCACTACATTTATTGCTCTTATAATTGGAACTATAATTGCGATGCTATTTAAAAGTAAATTTGTCATCCTTGATGTAACTGGTGCTGAATATACTGCAAAAGAAACTAAAAACTTTATACAAGTTGTTGCTGATATGTTCCCAACCAACATTGTTGCTCCTCTTTTAAATGCATCTATGCTTCAAGTTATAGTAATAGCACTATTTATTGGATTTGCGATTATAATTGCTGGTGATAAGGCAAAAGCATTTGCAAATGTGATAGAATCTGCAAATGCAGTATTCATTGAGATTATGGATATGATTATTCATTTCTCTCCAGTCGGTATCGTTTGTCTTATAGCTCCTGTTATTGCTGAAAATGGTCCAAAGATTTTAGGTTCACTTGCACTTGTTATAGGTATCGCATATCTTGGATATATTATTCATATGCTTGTAACTTATTCAACTCTTGTAACTGTATTTACAGATGTTAGCCCAGTAAAGTTTTTTAAGGGTATAGCACCTGCTATGGTTATGGCATTTTCAAGTGCTTCATCAGTAGGAACTCTTCCTATCAATATTGACTGCACAGTTAAAATGGGTGCAAAGAAAGATATCGTATCATTCGTTCTTCCGCTTGGTGCAACTATCAATATGGATGGAACTGCTATATATCAAGCTGTCTGCACAATATTTATAGCAAGTTGTTATGGTATCAATCTTACACTTCCACAAATTATAACTGTCATAGTTACAGCCACTATCGCATCTATCGGTACTGCAGGTGTGCCTGGTGCTGGTGTAGTTATGCTTGCTATGGTTCTTCAAGCAGTCGGTCTTCCAGTTGATGGTATAGCTCTTGTGCTTGGTGTTGATAGAATATTTGATATGGGAAGAACAGTAGTTAATATAACAGGTGACTCTGCCTGTGCACTCTGCGTATCAAGCATTGAAACTAAGAAGAAATAAAAGGTTAGTTATAAAAACTAACCCTGCTATATAAGTTTTATAAGTACTATTAAAAAAACACATCTATATATTTGGATGTGTTTTTTATTATTTTTTATTTTTTATCAAAATACTTTCTTCGTTCAGTTGATAGTCGCATCATATTTTTTATTTTTTCTTCATCACCATCACTTATATAATTTCTTAAATGAGATATACAATTAATAAAAGAATCAATTTCCTTAAGTAATGCTTCCTTATTCATCATAAACAATTCAGTCCACATATTTTCATTGATATTTGCTATTCTTGTCAAATCTCTAAACGAATCTCCTGTATAATTTACAAGTTCTTTTGAATTTTTGCAAGTCATAAGTGATACTGCTATACAATGAGTAAGTTGTGATAAAAAGGCAATCATCTCATCATGTTCTTTTACTGTAAGATAAGATATTTTTCTAAATTTTAAAATTTTACCTACCTCTTCTGCAAATGCTATTCCTCTATCTGTATTTTTTTCAGTTGGCGTAATTATATAATTTGCATTTTCAAATATTTTCTCATCAGCATTCTCTACGCCTGTTACTTCTTTTCCTGCCATAGGGTGTGCCGCAATAAATTCCACTCTTGAGCCTAACTTTTCTTGAACGGTATTAACTATTGAACCTTTAATGCCAGTCACATCAGTTATTATAGCACCATCTTTTATATAAGCACCATATTTATCTATAAATTCTATAAATATTTTTGGGTAAATTGCAAAAACAATTCTATCAAATTTTGAAACAAAATCCTTACTTAAATTATCAGTCCCATCTACTATTATATTATTTTCTTTTGCATAATTAATAGCAGAAATATTCCTATTATAAGCATACACCTTTATACCATTTTTAGTAAATCCCTTTGCATACGAGCCACCAATAAGTCCAAGCCCAATAATTATAATTTTTTCCATATTTGCTCTCCAATTTTCCCCAATTATACCACATCCCCATTTAAATTTGGGGACGGGGTATATTATTGGAAATTTGGGGACACCCTTTGGGGCGGATGATATCCGCCCCTACGACATGTGATAATATCCGCCCCTACAATATCTGATTTTACTTATCATCATTTCTTCATTTTTTCACATTTTTATGCTAAAATTTTTTATAGAAACATAAAAAAAGGAGTAAATATGTTTAGCAAGAAATATAATTTAAATACCTCAAAAGTTTTACTGAATATTTTTTTTCTCATACTTATAACATTTGCAAGCATTTCTTGTAAGGCAAGCCAAACTGCCGACACAACTACAGTTGCAAATGATACCACCACTGTAACCCAAGCTTATGACCAACCACAAAATAACGAGGCACCTATTCCAAATGGTGAACGCCCACCAAAGCCACCTGAAGACTTTGACAAAGATAAGCCAAATGGTCCTCCACCAGAAAATAATAATTTAAATTTTATGGGTGCCAATACTAATCCATCAACTTATACTGCAGTTAATAGTTATGATGAAGATACTGACATTCAAGATATAGATTTATCTTCAACAGGTAAAGATGAATCTGCAATCTTAGTTGACAAAAATATTACTGCCACTATAAACAATTTTAAAATCGATCGCACAAGTAGCGATAGTACTGGTGGAGACACTGCATCATTTTATGGTGTTGGAGCTGCTACACTTGTCACAAATGGCACACTCAATCTCAATGTAGGTGAAATAAACACAGATTCAAAAGGTGGTGCTGGTGTATTTGCATATGGGGATGGTGTTGCAAATGTAAATAATGTTGATATCGTTACTAAAAAAGACACTTCTGGTGGCATCCACGTTGCTGGTGGTGGCACACTTTATGCTGCGAATGTAAATGCGACTACTTCTGGTGAGTCAAGTGCAGCTATTCGTTCAGACCGCGGTGGTGGAAAGATGGTTGTTGATGGTGGAACATTTACCACCAATGGTTCTGGCTCTCCCGCAATTTACTCAACTGCAGATATAGAAGTTAATGACGCAAAACTCATAGCAAATAAATCAGAAGGAATATGCATTGAAGGTTTAAATTCTATAACTCTTCGTGATAGTGAACTTACATCTATGATGCAAGACCTATCTCAAAATGATTGCACTTGGTCTGTCATAGTTTATCAAAGTATGTCTGGCGATTCTAAAATTGGCAAAGGCACTTTCAACATGGAAGGCGGAAGTCTCACAACAAAAAATGGCGGAGTTTTTTACACCACCAATACTGAGTCAGAATTTAATATAAAAAATATAACAATAAATACTACGGATGATTCAGAATTTTTACTTAAGGCTACTGGAAATAATAATGAAAGAGGTTGGGGAGCAAAAGGTGCTAATGGTGCTACCTGCACTTTCAATGCTCGCACACAAGAGTTGTCAGGAAAAATAATTTATGATTCTATAAGTACACTTGACATTAACTTACTTGAAGGCACAACTTTTACTGGATACATAGTCCGTGATGATAGTGCTACTAATGGTGCAAACACTGATGGACATGCAAATCTCACCATCGATGAAAACTCACATTGGGTTCTTACAAATGATTCTGAACTAAAAACTTTAACTATAAAAGGTTCAAAAGATTTCTTATCTTATATAACAGACTCAAATAATAACGAAGTAAAAATCGAAGACTTGAGTGGCAATATCTTACACAAAGGCACAAGTCCTTACACTATAAAAGTCAGTGAACTTATTATGTGATAGAAATATAATCATATAACAAAACAAAAGAGGTCTAAACGAAAGACCTCTTTTTATATCTCAATCTCAACTATCTTCTCATACTCGATTTTTTTATCATTTAAAAGATTTTCTATTTTTTCTTTATTTGAAATATCTGTTGCATACGAAATCCCACAGTCTGCAGTCAAATTTCTCGGTGCAGAAATGAGTTTCCCATCAATTCCAGCAACTTTACATGCATTTTCAGTAGCCATTGCTTCACTTGATGTATAAAATGTAACTATCAATTTTAATTCTTTTTTTAACATTACTCTTACTTACCTTAACTTAAAATGACAATAAATCTTTTACTATAGGAAATACTGATTAGATGTAATATTTTTTTATTAAATGTTACAAAATAAATATTCCCTAAATAATTAATGTTTTTTCATACAATAAAACAACCTTGCCTTTTAATAACAGTTTATTACCATTCTTACTTTCTATATTTAATTCTACACCACTTGGTTGTTTAATATTTATATTGATTTCTTTTTTAGTTTTATCTTTAAGATATGCTCCTATAGCAGTAGTCCCGCTTGCACAAGAGCTTTCCAAATAAAGTGTATCAATGGATTTTACATACACTAATGGTGTCATGTTAATTATATTACCAAAGTCACATAATAATATTCCCAATGCTTTCACATTCAAAATATTACACCATTTTTTTATTTTATTTTCATAATAATTTTTGTAACTATCTTTACTAATTATAATATCATTTTTCTTTTTATCAATAAGTTTCTTATCAATTATTACATGGGCTATTCCTTTAAAAAACACCACTGGGAAGTTATCACCAGCTCCAAAATCTACTTCTTGTATCTTAAATGGTCTTGGCATATCTACTATCCCTTCCCACTCATCATCAATTTTTTTTATATCAACAGTTATTAGTTCATCCACTCCTGATGACTTAACCACTACTTTTTTTTGTGCTTCAGTAAAATCTACATTTTGACTTTTACAAGTTATATTATTTTTTATACTATAATATACCGCTGTACTCATCGTAGCATTTCCACAGAATTCACCACCAGCCATATTTAAAACTATATCATATTTTTTTTCATCACTATATACTACAGATTCATTTTCTATTTTAATATCATTACTAAAGAAATCACACTTTGACTTTTTCAAGTTAAGTTGTCTATTAAAACCATTAAATTTTATAAATCCAACCTGTTCAGCACTTGGTTCCAAGTTTAATAATTCTTTTGCTATAGTAGCATATTCACTCTCAGCCACTTCTGTTGTCACAAGTATAGTTATATTTTGAGAAGGATTCATAACTGCATATTCAATTTTTCTATTTTTATCACTCATTCATATTCAATTTTTCTCTATATAGTTTAACTAATTGATTTTCTCGCATAACTTTCTCTCTTTTCTCCAGTATAGACCTATACATTATAATTTCACTTGTTATTGATATGGCTATCTCTTCTGGAGTTTCACCTGCTATCTGAAACCCTATTGGTGCACATACTCTTTTCAACTCCTCTTCAGTAAATCCATCTAATAATAATTTTTCTTTTATTGTTTTATTTTTATTATTACTTCCTATCACTCCTATATAAAATGCATCTGACTTCAACACTTGCTTTTCTACCATATAATCAAATGCATGCCCTCTTGTCATCACTACTACAAAATCATTTTTTGTTATTTTTATTTTTTCTAATACATTTTCATATGATGCACATATTACTTCTTTTGCGTCAGGGAATCTCTCGTTATTTGCAAAATCAGTTCTATCATCCCACACCACATACTCAAATCCCACATATTTTAGAATTTTTTTAAGTTCTGTACTTACATGTCCTCCGCCAAAAATATAAACTATATTTTTACTTTTACTTTTTTTCTTTAACTCTTCTATAATATTATGAGATTTCTCATCATTTGTGAGGTATGTAAACTTTGTTGTAGAATTACCTCCACATACCATTCCTATATTTTCAGTAGCCTCTTGATTAAGTTCATATTTTTTTTCTCCACTTTTTTTTTCAAGAAGCAACTTTTTAGCATAGAGTGTACATTGATATTCATAATTTCCTCCACCAACAGTGCCAAAACTTTTACCAGTTGCATCTACAAACATAAATGCCCCCTCTTTTCTTGGTGTTCCAAAACCAGAAGACTCTATAATTTCCACGAGTTCCAAATCAATATTATTTTTTAACATTGCACTTGCTTTTTCTAAAACTTCAATAATCATACTATACCCCAATTTAATAATCTTTTAAGTTATATAATAATATTTTTATTCATTTGCTTCTATTAATTCTTTAAGTTCGATTTATTCTTAATAGAATCTATTGACAATCCCTGTCACCACTGCAGTTCCTATTGCTCTTGCCTTATCTGATATAGTAAAACAATTTTCATATTCGCTCAATCTTGGGTCAATATCCGCAATCTTTAATCCTTTCGTCACATTATATCCATCTCTAATTATTCCTCGTAGTATCCCATCTATGCTTGCAAATACTTTTATACATTCATCACCACTTGTAGAAATATTACATTTAAAATCTTCTTTCAAAGGTTGATTACTTAACCCATCATCTTTCGTATAGTCTTTACACTTTAAGTTCGTAATTACTTCTGCTATCACCTCATCTTTTTTTACCACATCACCAATCTTATGTAAATTATGAATTATTCCTCTCTCAGGAGAATAAATAACTCTATCACTACTATGCCCCGATATAAATCCAGGAACTCCAGTGTTTTTCATCGGACTTCCATCTTCTATGATTCTCGCAAGATTATGTCCTCTCATAGTCTCTATTGCTATGTGGCAATCAACATTTGTCGTAAATCCTGGTCCAACTCCAATGACAAGTGGTGCCATATCAATCTTTGTCCCAAGATTTTTTTTTGCAAGTATTGCATCTACCACTACATCAAAATTTATCTCTTTTAAAATGCAAGCCTCTGGGTCAACAATAAGTGCAACTTTTTTTTCATCAAAACATTTATAAATCATAGAAGTAACACTCTGCAAATTTTTTTCATTGTCAAAATGACATAAGCCCTCTTTTATAGATGAGTTATATGTTTCTTTACACAAAATACACTCAATACCATCTAAAACTTTTTTTCCATCATAAACCGCACTTGAAAATGCCACTTCAGTTCGTATAGTTGATGGATTATTAACTTCAGTACAGCAAACATCAAAGCCTGCATATGCAAGATTCCAAATAATCCCTGAGGCTATATCACCTGCACCGCGAACTAAAACTTTAATTTTTTTTTTATTCTCACTTTTCATTTTTTATCATTATCAATCAATTCTTTATCAACAAGTCACCTTTTGTATCAATATCTACTAAGTATTTACCACTTATGTAATACTTATATACTTCCATCTTGTATTTATCGAAAAGTTCTCTTGGTCCTTTATCTCCACTAATTTTTAATATCTCATCAAAATATTTCTTTTCAAAATAAGCAGGATTTTTATAACCATCACTATACATTACTGCAATTCCATTTTTATTTAAAATACTATTGAAAATAAAATTTGCAAGTTCCTTATCAGGTAAATATGGCATATCAGCATTTACAAATACTATAGCATCAACATTTTTTTTCTCTGTTTTGCCTTCTGACAAATTATCCTGTGTATGTATATCCGATTGGTTATCTCTTATATTTTTATAGTCAACACTCGTCACCTCCAAAAAGTTCATATTTTGGCTTTTTTTAGGTTCCCTACTATAATATTTTATTGCTTTCTTGATTGATTCCGACATTCCAAGACTTGCATCATCATTTTTAATCATTGTTACTTTATCAATATAATTATAATCATTTAATATTTCATCATACTGAGAAACAACTGCTATATCAATATCAAAACTTAGTTCTTTAAATTTATTTTTTTGAGCAATAGAATTATTTAATTTTATTTCTTTGTAAACTGCATTTAGTTTATTTTTTAATTGTTCTTTTGCAGATAACAATTTGTCTATCATAAATTGATATAATTTTTTATTTTCAAGTCCTATTTCGCACTGCTCTTTATTATCATTAGACAAATCTTCCCCCAACATTTCTGCAACATTCATCATAAGTTTATTACTACCAAATCGTTTTGAAAATCCTGAGGCAAGTAATACTATTAAAATATTTTGAACTATATGCCTATCACTACATAAAACTCCATTAGTAACATTCATTTTATCAAAACTATTTTTATATATACTAACTTTCGAACTTCTATATAATTTGCTCAATGGCTCAAAATAATAATGCTTAACAAAAGCATCAAGTAAATTCTCTGTCACTATTGTTTCAGGTTTAATATTATTATCACTTAAATATTTATCATTTCCATAAAATTCATTAAAGCGATGACACACTGCACCAATTTCTCTTCCAACTGCCTCCATACCAACAACTACGATTATCTCATCTACATTACTTGGTATAGTTGGTTCATTTTCACGAGGTATTTTCATAGGCATAGAACGACTGCCATCAGCCTCAATTATCACATAATCAAATATTTCACAAATATACTTATAGTCTTTATCGCTAAGCATAGCTATAAGTTCTTTTTCACTATTTAAGTTTGCAATATAATAAATTTTTCCAGTTTCAAAATTTAATTTGTTAATTGATGGGCGGATGGTATCCGCCCCTACACTATTATTGATATCCACCTTTACAGTGTCATCATTCGTATCAGCAAATGGACGGATGGTATCCGCCCCTACAGTTTTAGGCCCCATAATAAAAGTAGATTTCACATCATCATCATACCACATATGAGTAGTGGTGGTTACACATACTTTTTTATTTTCACTTGCATATTTTTTTGCAATGCTTTTTACAAGAGTTGTTTTACCACCTGACCCACATACTGCTATGACATATGCCATTATAAAATCTCCTTCTTGAAAAACAACTTTTTCAAAATGTTCTTCTTTAAAATTTCCTTAGTTAAATAATCTATCAAAATGTGCATCAACTGCATCTTTTACTTCTTTGCCTGGACTAACAAATTTTAATAATCCAAAGAAACATACAAGACCATACTTTTCATTCTTTTTTGTTATCTCATCTAATACTTTTTCATTTGTTGTATCATAATAATATTTTATAAAACTCATCCACATATCATGTAAATATTTTGCTTCGCAGTGGAAAAGTCTATCTGTAACATAAGATGGGAAATAATGGAAGAAATAATATAGACAAGCAATATCATAATCTGGATTGCCATAAGCTATAGCACCAAGGTCTATTACAAATTCTTCTTTATCAGTCATTATAAAATTTCCAGATTGAAAATCTCCGTGTATACAAGTATTTTTCTTTTCTATGCCATCAATGAGTTTAAAAGCTTTCTCTTTTTGAGACTCGTTCATTATGTCCCATTTTTTTATTTGTTCTCTCACTCTTTCTTCAAATGATTCAAATTTGTTTATGTCACAAGTTTTACTATGCAAATCTTTTGCTATATGGGCAAATCTCTTCATATACAAATCAAGATTACCTATATCTTCACCCGCTGCTCTTGATATAGATTTTTTCCCTTCTATATACTCATATATAAGTCCAAGTTCTCCTGATGGCAATTCAACTATATCATCTACTTTTGGAGTTTTTACTCCTATTTCAAGTGCTTTTTTTGTAACCTCCATTTCTTTTTCTAATGACTCTATAGTCATTGGTGCAAATTCTGTACCAAACTTTACCATCCACTTTTTGTCAGCACTCATATAACTTTTTGAGTTTCTTCTTTCACTAAAACAAGTCCAACCTGTTAAATCAAAATTTTTAATCATAAAAATGTCCTCCAACAAATAATTATTTTATCCAATTTAGTTTCACTAAAACTGGTCGCGAGCTCTAACTCACATTAAAATTTGTTCAAACTAATTATAACATTAAATCATTGTTTTTTCTACATTTTTATTGAATCTTTCATCTCTTTAACAAATTCCCCTATATACTTTGGTGCATCTTTACCATATTTACCAAGTAATTCTACTATTGCTGAACCTACTATCACTCCATCAGCAATATTTGACATCTCTTTTGCCTGTTTAGGACTTGAAATCCCAAAACCTATAGCACAAGGAACTTTTGTATTCTCCCTTATTATATTTACTATTGAATTTAAATCTGTAGTTATCTCGCTTCTTTTTCCAGTTACTCCAAGACTTGAAACAACATAAATAAATCCTTCTGCTTCTTTTGCTATCATTGCAATTCTGTTTTCAGAAGTTGGTGCTACAAATGAGATTAAATCTACATCATACTTATGACAAATATCATTAAATTCTTCTTTTTCTTCATAAGGAATATCTGGTAAAATTAAACCATCAATACCTATTTCTTTACAAGTATTTATAAATTTTTCTGCACCATATGAAAATACTACATTTGCATAAGTCATAAACACTATAGGTACTTTTACATCTTGCCTCAACACCTTTACAAGATTAAAAACCTTATCAGTAGTAATTCCATTTTTGAGTGCTCTGACATTTGCACTTTGAATCACTGGTCCTTCTGAAGTTGGATCAGAAAATGGAATACCAAGTTCTATTAAGTCTGCTCCATTTTTTACTGCTTCACGGACTGCACTGATAGTAGTATCAGTATCAGGGTCTCCACAAGTTATAAATGCAATAAATGCTTTCCCATTCTCAAATGCCTTTTTAGTATTACTCATGAATATCCTCCCCTCTATATCTTGCGATAGCGGCGCAGTCCTTGTCGCCTCTGCCAGAAATAGTTATGACAATTATTTTATCCTTCCCCATATCTTTTGCTATTTTCATTGCATATGCTACTGCATGTGCAGATTCTATTGCCGGAATTATTCCTTCTGTCTTTGACATATATTCAAATGCATTCACAGCTTCTTCATCTGTTATAGCGACATACTCCGCTCTTTTTATATCATGCAAATATGCATGTTCAGGTCCTACACCTGGGTAATCAAGTCCAGCTGATATAGAATAAACTGGAGCAATTTGTCCATACTTATCCTGACAAAAATATGATTTCATACCATGAAAAATACTAAGTCTTCCAGTATTAATTGTTGCTGCAGTTTCAAATGTATCAATTCCTTTTCCAGCAGCCTCAACTCCAATTAACTTTACATCTTTGTCATCTATAAAATGATAAAAACTTCCTATAGCATTTGAACCACCACCAACACAGGCAATAACTGTATCTGGAAGCCTACCTTCTTTTTCATTTAGTTGTTCTTTTATTTCTTTTGATATTACTGATTGGAAATCTCTCACAATAGTTGGAAATGGATGTGGTCCCATAACTGAACCAAGACAATAATGAGTATCACTAATTCTTGTAGTCCACTCTTTCATAGCTTCTGACACTGCATCTTTTAAAGTCGCTGTCCCTGTCTCAACAGCTATAACTTTTGCTCCAAGAAGTCTCATACGATATACATTAAGTGCTTGCCTTATAGTATCTTCTTTACCCATAAAGACTGTACACTCCAGTCCCATGAGTGTAGCTGCAGTGGCAGTTGCTACACCATGTTGCCCAGCTCCAGTTTCAGCTATAAGTCTTTTCTTTCCCATTTTTTTTGCAAGAAGTGCTTGCCCTAAAACATTATTTATTTTATGAGCACCTGTATGATTTAAATCTTCTCTTTTCAAATAAATCTTTGCACCACCAAGGTCTTCTGACATCTTTTTTGCGAAATATAATCTTGATGGTCGACCAGCATACTCATTAAAAAGTACCGCAAGTTCATTATTAAATGTAGCATCATTTTTATAATAATTATATGCTTCTTCAAGTTCTATCACTGCATTCATAAGTGTTTCTGGCATATACTGACCACCATGAATGCCAAATCTCCCTTTTTTATCTTTCATTTCTTCTCTCCCACAAATATTTATTTCTTACTATCTTCAAAAATTCTCGCATTTTCTCTTCATCCTTTACTCCATCCGTTTCAATTCCAGAGCTTACATCTACTGCAAATGGTTTAAGTGTTGTTATTGCTTCTTTTACATTATTTGCATTAAGTCCACCTGCTAAAAAATAATCTCTTTTAACATTATTTATTAAATTCCAGTTAAAACTACTTCCAGTTCCATATCCATTATCAAACATCACATAGTCAGCTACACTTTCATTTTCAGTTATAATGTCATTTTCAGATATGATTTTAAATGCTTTAATAATTGGTTTTTTTGTTATGTCCTGCAAATGTTTTATATACTCATTATTCTCATTGCCATGAAGTTGAATTATGTCTATAATATTTTGATTTGAAATATCTATAATGATATCTATATTTTCATCAACAAACACTCCAACCGTTTTAATTCTTTTATCCAACATTTTTTTCAGTTCTTTTGCTTTATCTATACTGATATTTCTTTTACTATTATTCCAAAATACAAAACCAACAAAATCAGGAAGCAATACATTACACACTTTTACATCTTCTATTCTTTTTATTCCACAAAACTTAACTTTTGTCATAATTAATCACCATATATCAAACATATAAGAACAAGACCATAGTAGAATTAAATATTGGCCAAGTCTTATAATAATTGTTTTAAATAATTTAATTTTTCTTTTTTGTCATCTGCCATCACTAGTGTTTCTCCTACCAATACTGCATTTGCACCCATATCAAAAATCTTTTTTATATCTTCTGCAGTTTTTACTCCACTCTCTGATACAAATATAATATCTTTTGGAACCAGCCTCCTTAATTTCATACTATTGCTGGTATCTACTTGAAAATTATTTAAGTTCCTATTATTGACACCAATTATTCTTGCACCTGCATTAACTGCCATCCTTATTTCATTTTCATCATGTGCTTCAACAAGAGCAGACACTCCAAGTTTATCACAAATATTTATATATTTTTTAATATTCTCTTCTGACAAAATTGCACATATAAGTAGCACCGCCTTCGCACCCAAGATTTTTGATTCATAAATCATATATTCATCAACTACAAAATCTTTTCTAAGACATGGAATCTTTACTTCTCTTGCTATTTCTTTTAGATACTTGTCATCTCCAAGGAACCATTTTGGTTCAGTTAATACAGAAATGCAATCAGCCCCTGCCGTTTCATAATCTTTCGCTATTTTTAAATAAGTAAAATCTTTTACAATGATTCCTTTAGATGGTGATGCTTTTTTACATTCACAAATAAATGACAAACCATCTTTTTTAAGTGCATTTTCAAATTCAAAGTTGCCTTTACTCATTTTGAATGCTTCTTGTTTTATATCATTCAAAGATTTAATTTTTTTATTCTCATCAACTCTATTATATGTATATTTTGCAATTTCATCTAAAATACTCATAACACCTCTTTACTATTTATTGCTTAATTCAATAAGCTTATTAAGTGTTTCCATTGCCTTCCCACTATCAATTATCTCTCCTGCAAGTTTAATTCCTTCTTTCATGTCCCTTGCCTTGCCACCGATATAAAGAGAAGCTCCAGCATTCATAAGTGTTGCATTTCTTTTATATCCTTTTTCACCACTAAATATTTTTCTAACTATCTCTGCATTTTCATTTGGTTCTCCACCTTTTAAATCTTCTTTGCTACATTTTTCAAAACCAAAATCTTCAGGTTCTATAGTATATGATTTATACCAGCCATCTTTAATTTCACAAACCGTAGTTGCTGAACTAAGTGATATCTCATCTAACTTATCTTGACCATATACAACCATTCCTCTTTTTATTCCAAGATTTATAAGAACCTGTGCAAGTGGCAATACAAGATAATCATCATATACACCAAGTAATTGCATAGAAGGCCTACCTGGATTAGTTAATGGTCCTAAAATATTAAAAACTGTTCTAAAACCAAGTTCTTTTCTAATAGGTCCTACATACTTCATTGATGTGTGATATTTTTGTGCAAAGAAAAAGCACATACCTACTTCTTTCAAAAGTTCAATACATTTTTCTGGTTCTTGATTTATATTTACCCCAAGTGCTTCAAGACAATCAGCCGTTCCACATTTTGATGAGGCTGCTCGATTACCATGTTTTGCTACTTTCATCCCACCTGCTGCAGCAATTATTGCAGAAGTAGTTGATATATTAAAACTATTGGCATTATCTCCACCAGTTCCAACTATTTCAAATACTTCCATATTTGTCTCTACTTGTGTGGCATGTTCTCTCATGGCAGTGGCACAACCTGCTATTTCATCAGTAGTTTCAGCTCTTGCACTTTTTGTTGACAAAGCAGATAAAAATGCAGCATTTTGAGTTGCCGTAGTTTCACCACTCATTATTTCGTTCATCACGGCATATGCTTCGTCATAAGTTAAATCACCTTTCCCTACGATTTTTACAATGGCTTCTTTAATCATAATTTTATCCTCCTAAAAAGTTATTTATTATTTGCTTCCCATCTACTGTCAATATAGACTCTGGATGAAACTGAACACCATAAACATTATATTTCTTATGCTCGACAGCCATTACTTCATTTTCATTTGTCATAGCAGTTATTTTTAAATCATTTGGAATAGTAGATGCACTCGCAACAAGTGAATGATATCTTGCTACAAATATATATTCTGGTAAATTTTTAAATATTTTACTATTTATATCTATTTTTATATTTGATTGTTTACCATGCATAAGTTTTTTTGCATATGTTA
>CADCOW010000053.1 GCA_902803205.1 uncultured Eubacteriales bacterium
ATTCTCTAAATTTTGCAAATAATTTGTTTTCAAATAAAAAACTGGGTTATATTTATATTTTTTAACCCAGTTTGTCTACGGTCTGAGATACCTTTATAGGTATCTTTTTTTGACTTTACTCATTTGTTATACTGCAAGAGTTGTATCTTCTACATACTTAATGACATTTGACAAATTTACATATTTATCTCTACCATTTACTATAAGTGTAGGTGCTTGCATAATTTGATATCTTTCACACTCATCTGGATTTTCATTTGCATCTACTATGCTATATTTAATTCCAGCAATATCCAAAAGTTCTTCTGCTTTTTTACAATTTGGGCAAGTCTTTGTTACGAAAAGTCTCACATCATCTGCTTTACTTATATTACCATTATCTACTGCTGCTTCCTCATCTTGTACTTCTTTGACTTCAATAGTATCATCACTATAAAAACTATCAGTACTTACATTTGATAAATCTATGGCATCATTATTAAACGCTACATTCATTTGTTCATTTAACTCTTCTGCTTCTACATTTTTAATCTCAGGCATACCACTATCTACTACATTTGTGTTAGGTACATTTTGATTAACAGTATTTGATATAGTATTTTCTATATTTTGATTTATAACATTTGGCACAGTATTTTGCACAGCATTTTCTACATTTTGACTTACAACATTTGGCACATTATTTTCTACTCTATTTTGATTTACAAATGTTGTAGGAGCTGTTGTAGGTTCACTCTTAAATAAATCTTCTCCCATTTGCTCAATTCTTGTTGCAGCAACCTTTGCTGAATATTCTTTTCTATCTTTAAACTCTTGTGCCTTACCATCATTCCAGTTCTGAACTGGTCTATAATAACCTGTGATACGACTATTAACTTCAGTAGGTTCTCCGCAGTGTGGACAAGTATATACTTCTCCTGTAATATACCCATGGTTTTTACATACTGAGTATGTAGGTGATAAAGTATAATATGGCAATTTATAATTATTTGCAATTGTTCTTACAAGATTTGCTGCTGCTTTCCAATCTGGAAGTTTTTCTCCAAGGAAAGTATGGAATACAGTTCCTGAAGTATAAAGTGTCTGAAGTTCATCTTGTACATCAAGAGCATTGAATATATCATCTGTAGTTCCTACTGGAAGATGTGATGAGTTAGTATAGTATGGATCTCCTTGCATATTTGCTGTTATTATATTTGGGAATTTTTCTTTGTCGTGTTTTGCAAATCTATATGCAGTTGATTCAGCAGGTGTTGCCTCAAGATTATAAAGGTCTCCATATTTTTCTTGATAATCTTTAAGTCTTTCTCTCATATGATTAAGTACATCTACTGTAAATTTAACTGCTTCATCTTCTCTTAAATCTTTTCTAAGCCACTTTGCATTGAGACATGCTTCATTCATACCTACAAGTCCTATAGTTGAAAAATGGTTATTGAAAGTTCCAAGGTATCTCTTTGTATATGGATATAAACCATTTTCCATAAATCTCTCTATAGTATTTCTCTTAATCTTAAGAGATCTTGCTGATATATCCATAAGCCTATCAAGTCTTTGATAAAACTCATCTGCTGTTTCAGCAAGGTATGCAAGTCTTGGCATATTGATAGTTACGACTCCAACTGATCCTGTTGATTCTCCTGATCCAAAGAATCCACCTGATTTCTTTCTGAGTTCTCTTAAATCAAGTCTTAAACGACAACACATAGATCTTACATCTGATGGTTCCATATCTGAATTTACATAATTTGAAAAATATGGAGTACCATATTTTGCTGCCATCTCAAATAGTAATTTATTATTTTCAGTTTCAGACCAGTCAAAATCTTTTGTTATGCTATAAGTAGGGATTGGATATTGGAAGCCTCTGCCATTTGCATCACCTTCAATCATAACTTCTATGAAAGCACGATTAACCATATCCATTTCTTGCTTGCAATCTTTATATTTAAAATTCATTTCTTTTCCACCAACTATTGCAGGAAGTTCAGCAAGGTCATTTGGCACAGTCCAGTCAAGTGTTATATTTGTAAATGGACTTTGTGTTCCCCAACGAGATGGAGTGTTGACACCATAAATAAAACTTTGAATACATTGTTTTACTTCATTATACTTAAGATTATCTATTTTAACAAAAGGTGCAAGATATGTATCAAAAGATGAAAATGCTTGAGCACCTGCCCATTCGTTTTGCATAATACCAAGGAAGTTTACCATTTGATTGCAAAGTGTAGATAAATGTTTTGCTGGTGAACTTGTTATCTTTCCAGGAATACCACCAAGACCTTCTTTTATAAGTTGTTTTAATGACCAACCAGCACAGTATCCTGTAAGCATAGAAAGATCGTGAATATGAATCTCTGCATTTCTATGTGCATTTGCTATTTCTTCATCATAAACTTCTGTGAGCCAATAATTAGCAGTTACTGCTCCTGAATTAGAAAGTATAAGACCACCAACTGAATAAGTTACAGTTGAATTTTCTTTTACTCTCCAGTCATTGACATTTAAATAATTATCAACTACATTCTTGTAATTAATTAAAGTCTCCTTTGTCTTTCTTATATCCTCATGTTTTTTTCTATATAAGATATATGCCTTTGCTACATCACCATAATCATACTTGATAAGCACTTCTTCAACAGAGTCTTGAATCTCTTCTACTGTTATAACTCCATTTTTAATTTTTGAGCCAAATGCAGCAGCAACCCTCTGTGCAAGGTCATCAATTATGCTTGGATGAGTTTCTCTCTTACAAGCAATAAATGCCTTATCAATAGCATCCTTAATTTTTTGGATATTGAAATCTACTTTCTCACCATTTCTTTTTGATACAATAAACATACTCCACCCCTTTATTTATATGCCCTTTTTATAAGGTCAAGTAATTATAGCACAACTTTATTAAATGTCAATATATAGTTATTAACAATATTGACACCACTATATATAGTGGTTTTTAAGGCTTGAAAAATAAAGAAAGTAGTATAAAATAAGGCTTTTTTAGGCACTATTTTCCATAAATATTAAGGATATTCTTTGTGTAAGTTCCATCATTTTCAAAGACTATTATAGGCATAAGGACTTTTAGCCCAGAATTTGCATTTTTTACCGCCTCAATTAACACTAAATTTGATGGTTTAGAAATATCTTGATGAATAAACTCTATTTTCTTCACTTCAAATGAGTTAGAGTTAAGTGTTAAAACTATTTCAGAAAGTCGCTCAGAATGATGTATTAGATACAATTTTTTATTTGATTTAAGTATAAGTCTTGCAGCCTTACATATATCATCAAATGTAATACTTATTTCATGTCTTGCCACCATCTTTTTATCATTTAAATTTATTATACCACTGCCTTTTTTATTATATGGTGGATTTACAGTAATCATATCATAAGACTCATATAAATTTTTATACTTTTCTTTATCAAGAAAAATATTTTTTATATCATCATTAAATACTTTTATATCATCATCTATATTTTTTGCATCTATAGTATTATCTTTATTATATAATATTGATTTATTACAAAGTGTCACCTGATCTTTATCAATTTCAAATGCATCAATCTTGACATTGTCACTCAAAAACATTTTTCTTTTTGCATACATTATAAGTGGTATTGGAAGAGATCCAGTGCAAAAATCACAAATTTTTATAGGACAAGATAAAAAAGTGGCACCATTATATTCCCTTAAAGCAAAATTAGCAAGAAGGACAGCATCAATACCAAAATTGAAGCTGTCCTTATCTTGATAAATCATATAATCATTAATTTCTAAATTTTCTAATTTAATATTCATAGTAAAACTACAAGTCTGCTTTCACATCTTTTCTTTCAAGTTCCTCTAACTTTCTTGCCTCTATCTCATCAGCAGTTTCTGCTCTTATAATTTGTCTCTTTTTAAACTTTAAATCAGTAGGGTCATATTCTCTCATTTCTTTTTCATCATTACCAACATTTACAAGAACTTTTACTTTTTGTCTTAATGTATTTATACTTTGTACTGTGCCTTTTAAACCATCTTTAGTAGTTACAAAATCTGAAATTTGTGGCATAGATTCATTTAATTTTTCATAAGTCTCTTTTTCATTATTAAGGCAACACATAAGTCTTCCACAGGCACCTGAGATTTTTGAAGGATTAAGACTTACACCCTGTTCCTTAACATTTTTTATAGATACAGATTTAAAATCAAAAAGGTATGTAGAACAACAATATGGTCTGCCACATACACCAAGCCCACCTAATATTTTAGTTTCATCTCTTACTCCTACTTGTCTAAGTTCTATTCTTATTCTAAAAATAGAAGCAAGATCTTTAACTAATTCTCTAAAATCAATTCTATTTTCTGCTGAAAAATAAAATAACACTTTACTTGAATCAAATGTAAATTCACAATCAAGCAACTTCATAGGAAGATTATGCTCTTTGATTTTCTCTTTGCATTTCACAAATGCATCACCCTCTTTTGCCTTATTAGCCTTATGTGTCTCATAGTCTTCATCAGTTGCCTTTCTAATAATTGTCCTAAGTGATGATTTTAAACTTTTCTCATCTACATCTATATCTTTTTTCACAACTCTTCCAAATTCAATTCCTCTTATAGTCTCCACTATACAAGCATCACCAACATTTATTTCTTCATCATTTGGCTTAAAAAAATATATTTTTCCACTTACTCTAAATCTTATTCCTATACATTTTTCCATATTACACCTCAAAAAAATTAAAGACTGCTATTTTTTTATTAACAAAATTATTATTTGCATTCATAAGTATATTTAAATTATCAATAAGTTTACCAAGTTCAAATATCTCATAACTACTTGATATAGCTATTATTTCAGTTTCTATTTCTTTTAAATAAAGATTCTTTTTGTTATATGTAAGTTTATATAATAATGCATCTCTTAACACATATCTATAAAGTGATATCAAGTCTTTTAATTTATTTTCTTTATCTAAGAACTTTTCTGCAAACTGCATTCTAATATTAAGATTATCATATTTTGCATTTGCAAGTGTCAAAACAGCTTCATTCATAAATTCAAGTTCCAATAGTCTTTTATAATCAATATTTTCATCATCCTTTATGATAAAACATCTACTTTTAATAGTGTCAAGGAACTTATTTGCATTGCTGGTCACAAGAAAAAAAATATCAAAAGTCGGTGGTTCTTCAAGTGTCTTTAATATAGTGTCTTGTGCTATAACTTCCATATTCACAGCATCATATATGACATATATCTTATAATTGGCAATTTTTGGAGCATATATTGCAGATTCTACTATCTCTTTTCTTATAGTTTCAATTTTTATATTCTCTTCTGACTCTAAATAAAATATATCAGGATGATTATCAGTATCTACATATGCTTTTTCAAATCCATTTAAAATTGCAAATTCTTTTATGGTTTTTTTAGTTCTCTCATAATTATATGTTTCTATAATGTATGCATTATATATTCTATTTTTTGGAATATTAATCATTATTGCTTTTTATTTTTTTTATGTCCTTAATCACTTCTTTAAGACATTCATCCATAGTTGTTATATCATACCTTTTAATAATATTTGCTTCTTTTAGTTTTTCTTCACTAAAATCTATCTCATCAGCTTTAAGTCGTCTCTCCATCTCATCATATTTTGGTTCTTTTTGTTTTTGTTCTCTATTAATTGCTCTTTCTCTTCTTATCTCATATGGAACTTCTATATATATTGGAAAAATTTTATTCTCTCCATAATATTTTTTTATATTATTATATGATTCAAGAGTTCCTATGGCTATATAGTCTTTATCTTTTAAAACTTTTCCATCATCTATCGTTGCATAATACCAGTCTCCAAAAACAGTATGATAAACTCTCTTTTCTATAACTCTATCTGCATTTTTATCTAAATAATTTTTATCAACAAAATAATATTCAAGTCCCTCTACTTCGCCATCTCTTTTAGGGCGAGTTGTATAAATAGCAAATCTACTCAAATTGAGATTTGAGTCCATCAATTTTTTATAAAGGCTATCTTTTCCAGATGCCGATTTTCCCATAATATAAAATATCATTACCTTGGTGCTTCTACCTCAACTACCTTTGGTTCTGCACCTATTTCTACTTGATTATTAGATGTCTCTTTTCTTGTTTCACCAGGGCTTAGACCTATCTCAACTCTTGGTTCATTATTTCTTACAGTAGTTTCATTTTCTTTTCTAATGTTATTTGCTTCACCAGTTGACCTCCTACCAGTTTCAAATGGTGGTGTCAAAACATTTCTTTTCTCACTATCAACACTTGTTTCTTCTATTTTTACTTCTTCATCTGGCTTTGGCAATTCATTTATATCAACTTTTGCTTCATCTATATTATTATTCGTATCATTTATATTAAAAGTAGCATCTGATGGTGTAGGGAATTTTATAATTATTTCACCATCTTCAGTAAGTTCCTCATTATCTTTTAATTTTAAATTTATATTATTCCAGCTTTTAACTTTCATCACACGGTCACCATCACAGTAATAAACTACATCATCTGATAATACAATAAACCCTGTAACTCCAATTCCTATAGTTTCTTTATGAATAGCATTTGGTCTCATCCTATAAAGCCTTCCAGCATAATTAGTTCCTTTCCCTACCGCTAAATAATAAATATTACTCATATATATTTTTATCATATTGGGACTTGCATATTGCATATCTGCTTCAGTGCCAAGATAATCTTCTGTATCATCACTAAACATTTTATATTTTATAGGATAAAAACTTCCTACTTTTTCATCATCAGATAACCACACAAGATATTGTGCTGACTCTATGCTACTAAAGTATTCATCTTTTGCTCTTCTTACATAAGTCGTATCCCTTTTTATATTTTTTAATTTTCCATTTTCAAACGAATAAACTTGCCCTTCAAGTTTTAAATCTCCATTTAAACCATAACCTGCTGTATCAAAATAAAATAATTCTCCATTTTTTTCTATCCACTCTTCTCTTGCAAATGATTTATCTTCTTTTCTAAACTTTATTCCTTTTTCATCATTTACAAAAAATGAATTGCCTAAGTTGTCATCTGTAGTTATATTTAAACTATCATGAGTTTCAGGTTTTAAATTTATCTTATCAAATATTTTTATATCTTGTACTCTTCTAACTACAATAACTATAGCAATAATTGATATTACTATCACAACAAAAGAAACCAATATTCTTACTATAGATGAAACATCAGAGCTTGATTTTTGTCTATGCTGATTAGATGTCTTTCTCACATTTCTTTCAAAACTTGAATATTGATTAAAATTGTTATATTCATCTTGTCTATAATTATTGCTCATTAGACATTTATATTATATCACATTATAGATTTTTTGTATATTTTTATGTATAATAAATAATATGTTAAATGGTAAAAAAATAGTGGCATTTATTTGCGAATGTAACCCCTTTCATGAAGGTCATAAAAGGCTTATTAATAGTGCTTTTAAAGAAGGTGATATAGTAATAGCTATTATGTCTGGAAACTTTGTTCAAAGGGGCGAACCTGCTATATATGATAAATATAAAAGGTGCTCAGAACTACTTAAAAATGGCGTATCAATGGTTATAGAACTACCTATTGAATACTCTCTTTCTTCAGCTAAATATTTTGCCTCTTATTCTATAGCCATATTAAATAAACTTAAATTTGTTGATAAACTAATATTTGGATCTAAAATAAATAATATTGATAAATTATCAGAATTTGCTTATATAAATATATATTTAAACGAAAATAATGATATAAAAAAGTATTTAAAAGAAGGCTATTCTTACTCATATGCCATATCAAGAATCTATGGTAAAAAACTATCTCCAAATGACATCTTAGCAGTTGAATACATATCTGCATTAAAACAGACAAAAAGTAAAATCATACCTATATGCATAAAAAGAAATAATGACCTTCCAACAGCAAGCGAACTTAGAAAAAAAATTATTCCTGCAATTAAAAATGATGATTTTTCTTCTATATTAAATTTTAAATTGCTACTGGCAAAAAATAAAATTTGTAATTTTTCAAACACTTATCTTATGACTGATGATTTATACAATTCAATTTTAAAATCTTCTAATAAAAATTTATCATTTACAAAGAGAGCCAAACTCCTACAAACTAAAAATATAACTCTTGCAAATATTAAAAGAGTTTTATTAAACATTATTCTTGGTATAAATAAAAACAATATAGGTATGAACCTTAACACAGCAATAAATCCAAAAATAAAAATTGACTATATTAGAATTCTTGGATTAAAAAAAGATTTCACTTGTTATCTAAAACAAATTAAAGTCCCATATCTATTAAGTTATAATAATAATGCATATAAAGCATTTGTTAAAAATTTTCCAAAATCCAATGCTATTAAATTAAATAAAAATGGAGAGTACAAATTCTCCCCATCAATTATGATTAATATTTTTGCAAGTGATTTGTATAACTTATTTTCTAAAAGTAAAAATACTGAAGCAACAACTAAATCTTTAATTCTTTAATAATCATCAAAGTATCTATCGGTGACATTTAGCAAACACTTTCTATATTATAAAGTCTCACATTTTTTTATTCTTACTACTACTCCGTAAGCAGATGTGCTATAAATTGTCTTGCTGACCTACCTGAATAATCATTATGATACATATTCCAAAGACTTGCTCTTTTTATAAGTTCTTCTTTATTTATAGAAGATAAATTATTATTTTCACTCACAAGGGCACATATCATATCAAAAAACTCTTGTCTCTTAACATTAAAGTAAGCTATGGTAAGACCAAAACGACTTGCAAGCGAGGTTTGTTCTGCCATAGTATCAGACATATGAACATCATCTTTTTCTACCTCTTGCCTATCGCTAAATGTCTCATGCAATAAATGTACTCTATTTGATGTTGCATATACAAGTACATTTTCAGGCTTAACTTCAAGCCCACCCTCTATAACTGCTTTTAAATATTTATACTCAGTTTCATTTTTTTCAAACGACAAATCATCAAGGTAAATTATAAAACGATAATTTCTATCCTTAATAATACTTAAAATCTCTGGTAAATACTTATAATCATATTTGTAAACTTCAATCATTCTTAAGCCTTTTTCATAATACATATTAAGCAATGATTTAATACTTGAAGACTTGCCTGTTCCTGCATCACCATAAAGTAAAACATTATTCGCAGA
Organism: uncultured Eubacteriales bacterium; assembly: GCA_902803205.1. GTDB lineage: Bacteria > Bacillota > Clostridia > Lachnospirales > Lachnospiraceae > UBA3633. The sequence goes on from CADCOW010000053.1 coordinate 9,225, forward strand.
TTTTCCATTTACAAATGCATCTGTATTTTGAATAAGTGCTTTTTTTTGCTCTTCATATCCTATCAAGTCAGAAAATGTCATATTGCTTGTACCTGCGATTGGAGTTAGTAATGCATTTTCTTTATTTAATGAAATTCTAAATGCTTTATATAATCCAAAATCTCCTGCACCATATTTTTTATAAAATGCTGTTACCTTTTCATAAAACTTATTTACATCAGTTTCATCTTTAATTTCATTATATAATTCTTTTATTCTTAAAGACACATTATTATATGCTAAGTCACCTATGTTTCTATCTTTATTTTTATAATTCTTCATCATAGTAAAACAATCTACTTTTAAATCTCTCTCTATTTCACTAAAATCATAATGGATAAGTTTTATAAATATTTCAAAATCATTTAATGCAAAAGATTTTAATGAGTCATTTACTATATCTCTTCTTTCAGCAGCAAGTGTAAATGGATTTTCACTTGTAGCGATTAAATAAACTATATAGTTAGTCCAAATGTCACAATCGAATTGATATTTGTTCCCTAATTCAATTATATTATAAACTTTATCAAGCAACATACTTGCAACTTTATCATCTGAAAAAGTTTTGCAATCTTTATGTTTTATAATTTCTGCAAGTCTCATGAGTGGACTTGATCTATCTATGTTTCTATATACTACCAATTTATAAGTTAATTCTTGCATATATGTCTCCTATTATATTCAGTTTTTAGAGGTTTCCATATAATATATTTTGATAATTGAAATTCGTTTTATTAAAATCTATTACTATCTTATAAAATTAGTCATCTTATGTTCTTCATTAAAATTAATTTTATATTTTTATTATATCATTTTACTTTGTCTTTAATATCTCACTCACACTTGCTTTACTAAATATAACTTTGTCAATATCTACATACCCATGTTCTTCTAGGACATTATCAAGTAAGTCTTTACACCAAGCACTTACCTCTTCATCTTTATCCATATCTCTAAAAACTGCCCATATAAGCCTTTTTCTCTTTTTATCACTCGTAAGCCCAAAATTATAACCATCATTCAAATCTGTTTGGGCATTATATATAAATGCAAGTATATATGGGTTGTCTTTAATCTTTTCCCAAGCATAATATAGTCCTGCTGCTTGCTCCATCTCTCCATCATGAGATGTGAGTCCAAATTCACTTATTATAATATTTCTAACTTTATCACCTTTTTTTAAAAACCTTTTTTCCGATAAGTAATATATGGCAACTTCAAAATTTTTAAGAGTTATATAATAAGGTCTTTCATTTTCATCTTCACAATCATAAATTAGTCCAGCATATTGATCATCCCAAAAATACGAAGAATTAACAGGTGCTGGATACGGATGTATCGAGATTCCCCAATCTATATTTTCCCCAAGATAATTATTTATAAGTGCTATCTGTTCTTTTGCATTATACCTATATTTACTAAGTATCTTATCAAAATGGCGATTTCTTGTATCTATACTTGGCAAATCCCATCCTTGGTCAAAAGATATATATATTTTTGCATCTTTATTTTTTTCTTTTATTTTTTTATAACATATTTTAAAATTATCACAATATACTTTTGTATATTCATTGACATTAGCAGGACCATAAAAATTATACAATTGTGAATTTATTTCATTTCCTATAACCCAATTATCAATATATTCTACATATTCATTGACTATTCTATTAAAATTGTATTTTTGCCATTCACCATTACTTGCTTCAAAATCTATCATATAAAAATATGGTTTTTGAAATTCCTTTGGTGCTGACTTTAAATCAATGCCGACTGGTGCCTTATCATTTACCAAGACCAATGTAATTTCAAATCCTCTTTTTTTAAGTCCTCTTATTATCTGCATATAAGTATGTCCAAGACCAGAAAGAGTAACATTTATAGCAATATGACCTACTCCCAATGTATAAATTTCTTTTAAATCTCCTGTTAAAAAAAAACCTTTCTTTGTATCATTTGCTGTCGCTAAAGGCAATATCTCATCTATGTCAATTATATCATTTTCTAAAACCATATCACCTGGCCACAAAGTATTAGAAGCAAAAATCACTGCAGGGCTTATCACCTGCAATAACAATGACATTAAAATCAAACTAATAACTTTTTTATAATAACATAATTCCATTCTCTTTTGCTTTATCCTGTATATCTTTTGGCCAAAGTGAACAATGAATCTCTCCTATATGTGCCTTTCTTAAAAAGAACATACATATTCTTGACTGACCTATACCTCCACCAATGGTATATGGTAACTCTTTATTTAAAACTGCTTTTTGAAATGGAAGATTTGCTCTATCTTCGCATTTTGCAATCTTAAGTTGAGATGCCATAGAATTTTCATCTACTCTTATACTCATACTTGAAAGTTCAAGTGCAATATCAAGTACTGGATAATAAACTATTATATCACCATTTAACTCCCAATCATCATAATCTGGAGC
>CADCOW010000054.1 GCA_902803205.1 uncultured Eubacteriales bacterium
AAAAAAGCTCAACGGACGAGCTGCGCTGAAAAGATGCTTGCTCGTTTTATCCGATGACTTTTTTGCTCCTAACGCAAAGTTATAAAACATAAGTAAATCTAACCTGTTGCGGAACCACTCAAGTGGGAAAGCAAGTAAAATAAAAAATAATGTAATATAAATAATTTATTAATTCAATTTTAGTAATATAGGAGATATTTATATGCAAATGATTAAGACTCCAGTCAATGGAATGAAAGATATAGAACCCAGGGAGATGGAATTAAGGCAATTTATTCTTTCAAAGATAAGAGAGGTGTATAGTAGATTTGGATTTACTGAGATTGAAACTCCAAATATTGAGCATATTGAAAATCTTTTATCAGACCAAGGCTGGGACAATGAGAAATTAATATTTAAAATTTTAAAAAGAGGTGAAAAACTTGATAAGGCATTTGAGGCTGGGAATATGAATGAGCTTGTAGATTCAGGACTTCGTTATGATTTGACTGTACCACTATGTAGGTTTTATAGCAATAATAAAGATAAGCTGACTTTGCCATTTAAAGCAATGCAAATTGGAAATGTCTATAGGGCAGATAGACCACAAAAGGGAAGATTTAGACAATTTTGTCAGTGTGATATAGATATCTTGGGTGAATCAACTAATCTTGGTGAGATAGAGACACTTCTTGCTACATCAACTCTTCTTAAGGAAATAGGATTTGATAAATATAATTTTTCTTTTGATATAAATGATAGACGAATATTAAAATCAATGACTATGTATGCTGGTTTTCCTGATAGTGATTTTGAATCAGTGTGCATAACACTTGATAAACTGGATAAAGTTGGTTTTGATGGAGTAAAAAAGGAATTACTTGATAAGGGATTTGCAGAAGATAAGATTGATAAATTTAATTCATTATTTGATGCTGTAGGTACTTCTAATGGAGATGAAGTAAATTATAATAATAAAACTTGTGACTCAGTTCAATCAATCAAAAATTTATTTGCAAAGATTGTCGGAGTAAATGCTGATAAGGTAAATAATGATTTAGATATAGAACTAAATAGTATATGTAATAATTTAATAGAAATAATTGAAACTGTAACGAAAAATATAGATGTAAAGATTAATTTTAATCCAACTCTTGTCCGTGGTATGGGGTATTACACTGGTCCAATATTTGAAATTAAATCTGAAAGGTTTTCTGGTTCAGTAGGTGGTGGTGGTAGATATGATAAAATGGTGTCTAAATTCATAGGACAAGATGTTCCAGCACTTGGTATATCTATTGGGTTTGAACGAATTATAGGAATATATCTTGATGATGATTTTAAGATACCAAATTGTATAAAAAAGATTGCTTATCTAATTGAAAAAGGTATATCAATAGATAAAAAAGCTGAGATCATAAGTAAGGCTCTTAGTGAACGAAAAAATGGCAATATTGTCTATATAGCAGAATTAGCAAAGAATAAAAAATTTCAATGTGAAAAATTAGAAGCATTAGGATATACAGAATTTGAAACATATACTTAACTATATAAAGTAAACAAATAGTTAAAACTTGTGTTAGGAAAAGGTGAACTATTTAATATGATAATATATATTTAATAATAGTATTAGGAGAAATGAGATGTCAGAAAGTATAAATGGATTAAAAAGAACAAAAAGATGTGCAGAGTTTAGTGAAAGTGATATAGGAAAAGAAGTAGTTGTAATGGGTTGGGTAGAGAGGTCAAGAAATAAAGGATCTCTTGTATTTACTGATGTTCGTGATAGGTCAGGTCTTATACAAGTTGTATTTGATGAGGCAACTTGCGATAAGGCTGTATTTGAGAAAGCAAAAGAATTAAAATTTGAGTATGTAGTTGCAGTTAAAGGAGTAGTACAAAAAAGGTCTGACATAAATGAGAAACTTCCTACAGGAAATATAGAAGTTATACCAAATGAACTTCGTATATTATCAACTTCTGATGTTTTGCCATTTCCTATAGAAGATGAGATACCAACTCGTGAAGAATTAAGACTTGAATATCGTTATCTTGATTTAAGAAGAGCACCTTTGCAAAAGAATCTTATACTTAGATCAAGAGTAACAGTACTTACAAGAAAATTTTTATCTGATGAAGGTTTCCTTGAAATAGAAACTCCAACTTTTTGTAAATCAACTCCTGAAGGCGCAAGAGATTATCTTGTACCATCACGAGTAAATCCAGGATGTTTTTATGCTTTACCACAAAGTCCACAACTTTATAAACAACTTCTTATGGTGGCAGGGATGGATAGATATTTTCAACTTGCCAGATGTTATCGTGATGAAGATTTAAGAGCAGATAGACAGCCAGAGTTTACACAGATTGATATGGAATTATCTTTTGTAGATATAGAAGATGTAATAGATGTAAATTCAAGATTTTTAAAATATCTATTTAAAGAAGTTTTAAATTATGATTTGCAACTTCCTATTCAAAGAATGAAATGGATAGATGCTATGAATGATTATGGTTCTGATAAACCTGATACAAGATTTGATATGAAACTTATAGATGTTACTGAAACTGTAAAAGATTGTGGTTTTGGTGTATTTGCAAATGCAGTAAAAGATGGAAATGTTGTTAAGGGTCTTTGTGTAAAAGGTGAGGCGACTATGCCAAGAAAAAAAATAGATGCACTTGTTGATTATGCGAAAGACTATGGTGCAAAGGGGCTTGCATATTTATCTATAGAAGAAGATGGTACATATAAATCATCATTTAGTAAATTTATGACTGAAGATGAACTTAAAAATCTTGTGTCAAAAATGGGAGGAGAAAAGGGCGATTTACTTTTATTTGCTGCAGATAAGAAAAAAGTTGTGTGGGCTGTGCTTGGTGCTCTACGTCTTAAACTTGGTGAAGAGCTTGGACTTATAAATGAAAATAAGTTTAATTTCTTATGGGTTACAGAGTTTCCACTTTTTGAATACAGTGAAGAAGAAAATAGACTTGTAGCTATGCACCATCCATTTACTATGGTTATGGATGAAGATATAGAAGCATTTTTTAAAAATCCTGAGAGTTGCAGAGCAAAAGCATATGATATAGTTTTAAATGGAAATGAGATAGGTGGAGGTTCTATAAGAATACATCAACCAGAAATTCAAGAAAGAATGTTTGAGATTTTAGGATTTACAAAAGAAAAGGCACATGAACAATTTGGCTTTTTGCTTGATGCATTTAAATATGGTGTGCCACCTCATGGTGGACTTGCATATGGACTTGATAGAGTAGTTATGCTTATGGCTAAGGCAAAATCTATAAGAGAAGTAATCGCATTCCCTAAGACTAAAGATGCAAGTTGCCTTATGGTTAAAACACCAAGCACTGTTGATGAAAAACAATTAAAAGAACTTTCAATAAAAGTTGATATACAGTCATAGTAGTATAATATTTTGTTGGGTTATTGTTTATTAGAATTGCGTTAAAGTAGTATAATATTTATACATTATAGGTGAATTATGGGTAGAGAAGAATTTTTAAAGATTTTAAGAGAATCGTTGGAAACGTCACTGGAAAAGGTTGCTATAAATGAACAACTTGATTATTATGATAAGTATATTTCTGATGAGATTAAAAAGGGTAGGACAGAAAAAGAAGTGCTTGAAGAACTTGGTGATCCAAGACTTATAGCAAAGACTATCAAAACTGTAAATGTGAATGATAACTCTACTATCAATAGAGGTGAAAGTGAAGATAGTCAGAATACAAATGGAAATTATAGTGGTTGTCAAACTAATAATAATTCTTATAGTGGTTATGGGCAAAGTAATAGAGGTAATAGGTCTTATAGCGGATATATAAATAACAATGGAACTATAGGGTGTATAATCGCTGGGCTAGTTATATTTATAGTAGTATATGGAATACTTAGTTTTATGGGTAGACTTGCATATGGAGTTGGGGAATTAGCATTTAGTGGACCTATAGGATTTATTATTGTATTAGGATTATTTTATTTATTCTTTGGTAGAGGGAGAAAATAACAAAGTTTCATATTGTGTATTTGAAAAAGGAAAACAGAAGGTTGGATATTGGTCGCTTAATGTAAGAAGTGTAATTGTATTTGGTAAAGCAACATTTGTGACAGACATAGAAGAGTGCAAAAAGATAACAAGTGATCTTTGGTGGAAATTTGGAACTGATAAAAATGAATTAGAGGAAGAACTTAACCGCTCTCTTTCAAGAGTTATGTGTATAAAAGTTGATATTGAACATATGAGTGGTAAATTGGTAAATGAATCGTGAATTAGAATAAATATTGGGACAATCTTTGAGGCTTTAAAAAGCCTCATTTTTTTTGTCATTTCTCATATTAAAAAGTACTATTAAAATATTGTAACATACCCCCAATTTTACCCCCTATAGCCACCTCCAGTGTTTTCTAAAATTTGCCATTTGGTCCTGGGGAGGACCCCCTAACCCATAGGGGGTCGTAGGGGCAGATATCATCCGACATTATGTAGGGGAGGATATTATCCTCCCCTACGAGAAGAAATTGTAGCCTCAGTAGCAAACCGTATGGGTGGATATCATCCGCGCACAAGTAGAAAACCGTAGGGGCGGATATCATCCGCCCACATGTAGCAAACAGTAGGGGCGGATATCATCCGCCCGAAATCTATAAGATAAGGTCGTAACTAGCAACTTAAATGTTGATAGGTAA
>CADCOW010000055.1 GCA_902803205.1 uncultured Eubacteriales bacterium
ATTAGAATATTTTAATTTAATCGCAAGCGAAGACTGTGAAAGCAACTGTTTGCTAAATCGTGATAAACAAGAGATTACAGTAGAAGTTTATGGCAACTTTGAGAACACCGAGCCAACTTATCAAAATACACACCACTTCCACTACACCCTTGACAGTGACGGCAATGTGGATGACATCATATATAATCAGACTGAATAGCATTATAATTAAAAGATAAACTAAATATTTATAAGCATAATTATAAGGTGATAATGTGCAAAATAAGATAATGGCTAAAATGCCAAAAAGTAGTTGACAACTAATTTAACAAATGTTATACTGAAAAAAAAATAAGTGAAAAATAATTCAGTAAAATGTTTTATAACAGAATAGAAGAATTAAATAAGATAAGAAAAGGGATTAATAGTGGCAAAAAAACTATTATCCTTTTATATGGCAAAAGAAGAGTTGGTAAAAGTGCACTTATAAAAGAGGCGACAAAAACATTCAATGGGATTTGTATAAATTATACTTGTGTAAAAAGTAGCTTTAAAGGAAATTTAAAATTATTTTCAAAAAGTATTTGTGAAACTTTTGATGTCCCAAACGTATCATTTGATACAATAGATGATGCATTTTTGTTTATAGAAAAGCAAAAAAAGAAAATATGTATTATAATAGATGAATATCAGTATTTAAAAGAAACATTGAAAGATGGAGAAGTAGATTCGTATTTTCAGAAAATTTGCGATAACTTAAGTTCTCATATTAAATTGGTATTATGTGGCTCATATATTTCAACAATGAAAGAATTGATGACACAAGATAATCCTCTATTTGGAAGATTTACAGAAATAATACATCTTGAAGAAATGGATTATTATGATAGTGCCAGTTTTTATAAAAAGAAAAACATTGATGACAAAATAATTTTATATAGCATTTTTGGTGGCTCGCCATATGTACTAGAAAATATTGATTATGATATCAGTATTGCTGATAACATAAAACAAAAGATTATAAGACAAAATGGACTTTTTAGAACTCACATAGAAAATGTTATGTTATCTGAAATAAACAAATGGTTTGATGTTCGTATCCTTGAAGCCATAGGGAATGGTCAAGTGAAATATAGTGAGATTCTTTCAGATTTAAATGAAAAAGATAATGGTTATCTTGACAAACAAATTAAGCATTTAATTAATATGGAAACAATATCAAAACTTAATCCGATAAACAAACAGAATGATAAAAAGAAAACTTTTTATGAAATAAATGATAATCTTATGAGATTTTATTTTGCATTTATATTTAGCAATATGAGCAAGATTGAAAATATAGGGGAAGATGCATTTTATGAAAATGTTGTAAAAAAAAGTATAGATAGTTATATTGATAAAAGATTTGAAAAAATAGTGCAACAATATTTTAAAAGATTAAGTAAAAATGGAAAATTAAGTAATATAGAAGATATTGGGTCTTATTGGTATGATGACCAAAAAAATCATAAAAATGGACAATTTGACTGTGTGTTAAAAATGCATAATGGATATAAAGTATATGAAGTAAAAAGACTTAAAAATAAAATGAGTGAAAAAATGTCAAATAAAGAATTGTCACAAGTCAAGGGGATAAATGATTTAAATATTGTAGATATAGGTTTTGTTTGTAGTAGTGGATTTGCCTATAGAGATAACAGCACTGAATTGATTAGTGGAAAAGAGTTGTATGAATAATAATTACTTTAATATTAAAATAACATATACAATAATATTAATGACAACAATGCTTTTTTGTTTTTCTTGCACCAAAGAGAAACGAAGTGAAATAATAAAAGAAGAAGTAGTCAAAAATGATTCGTACATAGAGACTAAAAATATAGGTGCAAATGTAGAAGAGATTAAGTATATAATAAATAAAAGGTCAGGCAAAGTTCATAGTTATACACATGGTATGAACTGTGGTATGAGTGAACATAATAAGCTGGAAAGCAATGAAAACATAGAAGAAATTTTAAAGAATGAGAATTATGATATATGCCTAACTTGCTTTGCAGGATTAAAGTTAAACTTAGAGAAGTATAGAACAAATAAAATAGTAAATGATGATGATATAGATTTGACAAATAAAGAAGTAAACTTAATAAAGAATTATATGAATATGTATGAGTTTGGTAAACTGGGTACAGAAACGCAAAAATTTTTAATATGCATTTTTGAAGTAGGTAGCTGGTATGTCAATAATGTCTATACCCAACTTGGAGGACAAAAAACAGCAAGAGAAGTAGATGACATAGCAGAAGTAGAAGCAAGTGAAGCGGCATATAATAAATGGAGAAATTATTTAACCTTATATGGCAATCAGTATAAGTTTGATGAAAATAAAAAGATTTTACCAGTAATATATGATCATAAGCTCAAAAAGTATAGTGAAATGGTAACATATAGATGTGATTTATTTAAAGATGCTGGCTATGGTAAGGGGAAAAATGATGATACAAAAAAATATATGCAAACAATAAAAAATCCAGAAGGTGAAGAAATATTTAAAGAATATAAAAATTATTGTGTGGTAGATGATAGTTCAAAATTTGCAGCAGCTGTGTTTTATCATTATATAAATAAAGAGATATTAAAAGATAAAGAACAAGATGAAAGAATAGCTTATGGAATAGATTTGTGGGAAACAAGAACAACTGATTATTTACTTCCAAATTCAAACATACTAAATAAACTAATCAAATTATCAAGAAAATTTGCATTGTTTAGCGAAATAGATATATTA
>CADCOW010000056.1 GCA_902803205.1 uncultured Eubacteriales bacterium
TAAGGGTAAAATTAGAACAATTCTGATTCCGAGAAAATTATGTAAGAAACTAAAAGATTATTGCAAAATGCAACATATTGATACTGGCCCCATATTTTTAACAAAAAACATGGAATCAATAGACAGGAAACAAATCTGGCAAATGATGAAAGATTTAGCTGAAAAGGCTGGTGTTTCAAAGGAAAAAGTGTTTCCACACAATTTGAGGCACTTGTTTGCTAGGGAGTTTTATAAACAGACTCACGATATTGTAAAATTAGCATCAATTTTAGGTCATAGTAGCATAGAAACCACTCGTATTTATACGAAGGAGACGGAAGAGGAGTGTAGAGAATATATAGAGAGAATATCATTTATTAGAGATTAGAGTTCTTTTTTAGCAATTGATTTAATAAAAGTTTTACCTAATTCTTTTGGTTTATAAAAGAAATTAATTTCGGACTTCTCAATTGGTTCAACGATTTTTTGTTTTTTAGTAATTCTAATGTACATATAAAATCGGCAACTTGCAATAGGGCATAATTTTGTGGTTCGGCTTTTCTAAACTCAACATTAGAAAAGTGTACAGAAAAAATTGCATTTAGTATACTACTAAGTTCAATTTGACCATAGTCATAATAAACTATAATTTTATCAAAATCATTAAAATAATTGATGTGTTTATCGATTTTTGTTGATATTTCTTTACTTAATTTACCAGATAATTCAATTTTATTACTTAGATGTTTTTTATTGATAACTACACTAAAATGATTGATTGGAATTGAATTAATAAAGTTTAGCATTTTATAGGCATATTTGCGTCTTTGATCTATAGTTAAACTATTAAAGACAGATTCTTTACGAATAATAGGCCCTAAATGGATATATTCAATACTTGATTCCATATAGTTTAATTTGTCTTTTAGTTTGGTTATATTATTGCTGATGTCAATAAGTTGATTGTGAAAAACAAAAGTGGTTATATAGTAAGATGGATTGTTGTTATTAAAACCAAAGTCTCCTGATTCATCAATAAATATGCTTAATGCCTTCATTAACTTATTTGCTCCTTAAAAAATGGCGAGGAATTCTCCCCGCCTACGGTGATCCAAAGAGCTTTCGCCCAGATCCACTTATATAATAACATATTTTTCAAAAATGTCAATAGCAGCATACTAAAGAACTTATCATACATAATAATAATTATGTCCCAAAATGTTTAACCTATAAACTTCAACTATATATAATTTTACTAAAAAAGCTTATTTTTTGCAAGAAAAATATCATAGTTTTTAACAATTATTAGTAAAATATCAATTTATTTTTGAATAAGAATTTGTAAGTACATAAAATTTGCAAGTCAAGAGCACATATATGTGAAGTTTCACTATATGTCTTATTTAAGTGTGATAAAAATATAAATTGATATATTTGATTGTTATTAACTACTCAAAAAATTGCAAATATATCATTTGCATTTATTTTTTTATATTTGATATTGGACATAATTATTATTATGTTAAAAATTAGTAGTGGAGGTTTATTATTATGGCATTAATTAAATGTAAGGAGTGTGGGAAAGAAGTTTCATCTTTAGCAAAAAATTGTCCTAATTGTGGTGCACCAATTATGGTAATGAAAAAAGTAAAAGTTCATTTTTGGAGAAAGAAAAAATTTGGTGGTAGTGCAATTACTGGTTCGGTTTTTATTGATGGACAACATATTGGAATAGCACATAATGGGTGTGAGTTTGATGTATATTTGCCTGTTGGCAATCATACAATATCAACTGAAACAACAATGAATCAGTATGGTACAGGTGGCAAGGGAGACTCAAGAAATATACAAATACAAGAGAATATGCATCAAGTTAATATAGAATTAATACCTAAAAGTACATTTTTAACAGGTGGATGGGCTTATCTTGCTATTAAAGATGTAATAGTTTTGTAATTTAAATTTAAAATGGATATAACAATATAAAATATGAAGAAAGTAGAAAATTAGAAAAGTTATATTTTTCATGTAATTATAGGATTTATAGGTATAAAGTCAATATTTAATAAAAATTTAGGAGGGTTTATGAAAAAAATATTTTATTTTTTAGTATTAGTTGTTACCTGTATGTTGTATGTAAATACAATATTTGCTGGACAGTGGAAAAAGGATAGTGGGGGTTGGTGGTATCAAAATGATAATGGCAGTTATCCAAAATCTTGTTGGCAATGGATAGATGGAAATAATGATAATTACTATGAATGTTATTATTTTGATTATTATGGTTATTGTGTGCTTGGACCTAAAACAATAGATGGTTATCAAATAGATAACAATGGTGCATGGGTAGTTAATGGAGTTGTTCAAAAAAAGTCTGTTGGTCCTACTTCTTCACTTAGTGGAATATCATCAAACAATAGCTATGACTCTGATAAAACATTTTTAAATAATAGTAGAACTAAAATGAATTTAGCAAGCTTACAAGTAACAACAAAATCAAGTTATGTAAATATTGTTGATTCTGATGAAACAATGTTGGATGGTTCTTTTGGAAAATGTATTGTATTTAGAAATTCAGTTGGAAGTGGTAATGGAAGTTTGTATATTGAGTTTTATCTTGGATATAATTATGATGCACTCAATTTAACCTATGCACCACGAAAAGGAATGAAAGAAGATAATGTTGGCATTATTGAAGTATATGGAGATGATGTAGAAGGTGATTTATTATTTGAAAGTGAAGATATTAATTATAGAACTCACAGTAAAACAGTAAATATAGATGTGTCAAATTGTGAATTTGTTCGTATTAAATATGGTTGTAATACAAGTTGGGATCATGGAAATGTTTTAATAAAAGGTTCCGTAGAATAAATAATGTGTTATATATTAAGATTTCAGCAGGCATCAAAACTTAAAAAACTTTTAAAGTTGAACTTTTTAAGTGCCATTATTATGAGGTTAAAAAAATGAGAAAGAATATTATTCAATTTGAAATGTTAAAAAAATGTATAATTGTTAAATGTTTACTTATTTGTATACTTATTTCAACTTCTTTATATAAAGTTTCTTTTGCTGATAGCAATTGGAGTGAATGGCAAGATGAAGTTGTTGAAGCAACTGACAGTATTAAAGTTGAGACTCGTCAAGTTCCAGCTTCTTATAAGATGGTAGTTTATGTTTGTACAGATAATAATAGTCCTTCTTTAAGGTCTTATTATAATCAGAGGAATGGAACATTGAGAGCAAAATGGGAAGATGAATGGTCTGTAGAGCAATTTGAATCTGCTCAAAAGTTGCCAAATGGCACATATTGGGATTATGCAAATAATGTAGCTGGTTATATTAGAAGTGGAGATGCATATACATTAGATTATATGCCTTATTATATTGAGAAAATAAATTATAAAACACAGTATAGATATAAAGAAGTCACAAAGAAAAATAATGAAACAATAAATAATGCTATTGAAAATGTTGAAACAGAAGAAAGCACATTAGTATACTATTATGAAGAACAGGAAACTACTAAAAACAAAAAGAAACAGCAAAAAAAGAAAAAACAGAAAGAAACCACTGTTCAAATCCAAGTAAATGATGATTATACAAAAAGTGTGTCTGAAAGTGGTAATTATATAGTTGTTGAAGAGGTAATAGATGGGGAAGATGTTATTACAAAAATCCCTAATATGAATATTGCTATTCAAGAAACATCATCAATACAGTCAAAGCGCGAACAAGAAACATTACAGGAAGAAAAAGAGACGATAGTGAAACAAACAATACATTCAGGCATTGGTGGAGTTACTGTAGAATCTACACTTGATGTTCATAGTTTAAGTGAAATGGCAAATACGCTTAAAAAAACCGATGATGAGCCATGGCTTTATTGGAGATTCAACAGATTTATAGATAATAATGAATATAAACATGGTACTATTTGGCGTGAGGGACAAACACCAAAAGAACATCCTTGGGGTGCTGTGGCTTGGGGATGTGCTGCATATTGTTATGATTTTGTTTACAAATGTTATGATGCAAATGTAAAGCCAAGTGTGGCATCAAGCGAATATATTGGCAATCAAAATGAAATCAGAGCAGGTGATACAATACATTTAAATGCAGGAGGAGGGAATCCTGAACATTGGTTTGCAGTTTTGTTTAGAGATGGAAATAGATTATATACTGCTGAAGGTAATGCAAAAGTTGATGGGCTTAATGATAAAAGAGTAAGGGTTGGTTGGAATTATACTATTGGTAGTATTCCAAGATTTGATACAACATATAGTCGTCATCAAATAAATTTAAATGAGTTATCGTTATTGGAAAGAATAATTCCAGATGATGACAATGATTCAAAAATATATGATATTTCTAAAATTTTAGATGGTCGTAATGTAGCTATTTTATCTAAAGAAACAGGGAGTTTTGTTTCAGATGAGTTGGGAACTGTACATGCTGATGGAGAGGAAGGAATAGGATTCTTTAATTGCAAATGTACATCTGATGGTTGGATTACATTTCAAAATCCAGCAAATTTGTTCTATCTTAGTGTTAAAGACCAAGGGTATGTGAGATTGGAAGGAATGAATGTTTCAAACGGAGAAAAATTTAAGGTTTATAGAAAGGGCAGAGATTTGTTTTTACTTAATCAAAAAGAAAATAAATTTGTTCAAGTAATAAATGATGGTATTCAAGTTACAAAACCACTTCAAGCAGCAAGAAATATTAGCGATGGTTTAGATGGTGCATATTGGGAGAGATTTGATATTCGGTTTGTTGATGGAAAGTAGAAGTGACAATATAATATTAGTTAAGTAGCACTAATATAGTTTTAGGATATATAATATATGATAAATGAAATTAAAGAAAAAATTAAAAAGGTAGGTCTTGAAAGCAAAAAATATATTGATGACCCTAATCATCCATATCATAAGGCAAGTGGATTCCTTAAAGTGCAAATTATACTTGGCTACATATATGTTATATTAGCGGTAATTGTCAATATTGTAGCTCTGTGTTATTTGTTTAAATTAAAACTATTTAGTGCGATAAATACTATAGGCTTGTATTTGGGTTTTGTTGGAGCTATATTATATTTTTTAATTGCATTGTATGTTTTGCTTGATGTTGTATTATTTGTAATTTGTATAATTTTTTTAAAGAAATTAGTTAATAAAGATACAAGTTTCTTACTATTTTATCATAATTTATGTGTTGTTTGTTATGTATTATTGTTTATATCATTATTCTTTGGATTTATAGAGGCTATTATTAATATTATATGTTTTACAATTATGGTTGTGTTATTCACTTTGTATTATTGTTTATCTGTGAAAGTTCGAGTATATTTTGGTGGAGATGAATTTATAAAAGTAGACCATTATATTAGATTCTTGATTGATACTGATGATGAGATTGATTATGATAATAAAAGTTTTGAAAGAAATAGCACAAGTAAAGATTTTAGTCAAAATGCTAATATAAGAAATAATGATAGTTTAACTACAGCCACTATTCAATTTAAAGATGTATGTTCAAATGAGGATACAGTAAAAATAACTGATAGCAGTGATTTAAATAAAACAGATGAAGAGAAATATAGTAATTCAAATAGCATAAATTTGAAAGAAATAAACACCAACAGTGTTGAAACTAATAATAATGAAGATGAATCTATATATCAGAATAAAAATGCTAATAATGAACATATAGAAAAAATAGAGGTAAAAAGTTTTTATAATAATTATGTTAACAATAATGATAACGATAAACTCAATGATAATTGTAATGATAGTAAACTATATGATTGTGATGTTAATGTAATTATGTCAGGAAATGTTAATAAGAAAACTGATACTGCTAATTTAAATGCATCATCAAATAAAGTTATATATAAAAGAGTTGTTGATGAAAGTAATAAATATGGTGACAATTCAGTTAATGAATATGATAATATAAATAATAATAGTCTTTATTATGAAAAGTATGAAAATCAAAAGAAAAATGGCAATATAATTTTTTATTTGTTTAAGAAATTGATTATCACAGTATTTAGAGTTTTTTTGTTAATGATGTTATTTTTACTATTAGTAAATTTTAATAATAAATATAGATTTTCTGATGCACCTATCTCTAAAAGTATATTTAATGTTGTAGATGAAATTGGAAATAATGTCATATCATTTTTTAATGAGAAAGCAACACATTTTATTGGTTTTATTGGCAACAATGTTACACAAAGACAAAACGATAAACAACTTGATAATGATGTTAGCGAGACAGTATATGAAAGTATCCCATCACAGCAATATGATGATAATAAAGATATGATTGTTAATGATTTTAATGATTTAGAACAAAGTGTTTCAAAAGAAATTATACAAAAAAATGCAATAAAATTAATAGAAAGTATAAAAAAGATTGATTTGTCAAATGCTATAATGAGTTTTAACGAGAAGCAAAATGCTTGGAATTTAAAATTTACTGATAAAAGTATGGCAAAAAATTCCATATATATAATAGATTATATCAATCCAATAACATTAGCGTCTTGTAGTTCTACTTATTATTTTGATGATAAAGGAAGAATGTTGGTTGGTTGGGGCATTGATAAAAATGACAACTATTATTATTTTGATGATGATATATATAATATTGGCAAAATGTGCACTGGGTGGAAGTTGATAGATAATGAGTATTACTATTTTTTGGATAATGGTCAATTGCTTATTGATGATTACACACCAGATGGATATTATGTAGATATAAATGGTATTAGATTGCTAAATAATAGTGAAATATCGTACTATGAAAGTGATTATAGCATACAAGAAAACTATTATAATAAAAGTACAAGATAGTTTTATTATAGGTATTTAATTAAATGTAATTAAATTAGTGGATATTTGATATTAATTTTAGGTGGCACTGCCACCTATTTTAATATAATAATAAAATAATTTACAGTATTTTTAAATGATATACTGAAAATATAAATTATGATATAATTGAATTTATGAAAGGATTAAGAAAAATGAATACAATGGGAAATAAATGCCTCTCTCTAATAATCAGGCGATATA
>CADCOW010000057.1 GCA_902803205.1 uncultured Eubacteriales bacterium
AAAGATATGATTAAGGCTGGTGTAACTTCATTTAAATTATACACAACTTATGACATAAAGTTAAATGATGATGATTTGTTAAGTGCCTTAACAGAGATTTCTAAATATAAAGGCATAACTGGAGTGCATTGTGAAAATGATGGTATTATAAAAGAGTTAAGAGAAGAAGTAAAAGGTGCAGACAATAAGAAAGTAATATCTCATGCCTTAACTCGACCAGCAGTAGCAGAAGCAGATTGCGTAAATCGTCTTTCATATATGTCACATATTACAGGGGCAGCATTTCTTGCAGTTCATGTAACTTGTGAAGAAGCATTAAATGAAGTGAAAATAGCAAAAGCAAAGGGGTATAAAGTGTTTGGTGAAACTTGCCCACAATATCTGTATTTTGATGATAGTGTATATAAGAAAAATTTTGAAGAAGCAAGCAAATATGTGTGTGCACCACCTTTGAGAAAGAAAAAAGATATAAAAACACTTTGGAAAGCTATAAGTGATGGAAGTATAGATATAGTATCTACTGACCATTGCTCATTTACAAGAAAGCAAAAAGCACTTGGAAAAGATGATTTTAGAAAGATTCCTGGAGGCTTAAATGGAGTTGAGCAAAGAGGGATATTATTATTTGATGCTTGTCAAAATAAAAAACTAAAAATTGAAAGAATGTGTGCACTTATTTCTGAAAATCCTGCAAAACTTTTTGGATTATGGGATAGAAAAGGATTTATAAAAGAAGGTTATGATGCTGACATAGTTATCATAGATCCTAAGAAAACTACTACTTTAAGTATAAAAAATCAAGTTTCAAAGTCTGATTATTGTTCCTTTGAGGGTAAGAAACTTAAAGGTAAGATTGACAAAGTATTTCTTAGGGGGATACAAGTAGTAGATGAGAATAAAAATATACTTGAAAATAAAGGAAAATTTTTAAAGAGAAAACTATATAAGGAAGTGTAGAGTATTTATTGTATAATGTCTATACAAAAGTTTATGAAATTTGTTATATAAAATACTTTATATAATACTCAAAAAGTGATATAATAGTATTGTGATAATTTTACTACTTTTTTAAAAGTAGTGATTTTATAAATTAAAAATTAGGAGGGTTCTATGGAAAAACTTTTTAAACTAAAAGAAAAAGGCACTGATGTAAAAACAGAAATAATTGCTGGTGTAACAACATTTATGGCTATGGCTTATATACTGGCAGTTAATCCAAGTATTTTGTCAGCATCTGGTATGGATGCAGGGTCAGTATTTAGTGCTACAGGGGTAGCATCAGCAATTGCATGTTTCCTTATGGGATTAATTGGTAATTTCCCATTTGCACTTTCAGCTGGTATGGGACTTAATGCTTATTTTACTTATTCGGTTGTAATGGGGCTCAATGTTTCATGGCATGTCGCACTTGCTGCTGTATTTGTAGAAGGTGTTATATTCATTTTACTGTCTCTTGTAAATGTTCGTGAGGCAATGTTTGAAGCAATCCCACTTTCATTAAAAAGTGCAGTATCAGCAGGTATAGGGCTTTTCATTACTATTATTGCACTTATCAATGCAAAAGTTTTACAAGCAAGTGATAGTACAGTTGTTTCATTAATTTCTTTCCACTCAGCATTTGATAATGAATATAATGTAATTGATTTACAAGTATGTTCTGCAGTGCTTTGTTTAATAGGTATAGTTATAACTGCTTACTTAGTTCATAAAAAAGTAAAAGGTAATATTCTTCTTGGAATTCTTATTACTTGGTTACTTGGAATAATTGCACAGATAGTTGGAATATATAAACCAATGCCTGAAGCAGGATTTTATTCTGTAATTCCAAATAGTGTATTTGCATTACCAGCATCTATGACTCCAACTTTTGGTGCATTTTTAAAAGGTTTTGAAGAGATTAAAACAATTAGAATTATTAACTTTGCAGTAGTCGTAGTTTCTTTCTTATTTGTAGATATATTTGATACACTTGGCACTCTTATAGGTTGTGCTAAAGCAGGAGGTATGTTAAATGAAAAAGGTCGTCTTCATAATGTTAAGTATGCCCTTTTTGCAGATGCAGTTGGTACAACAGTAGGTGCAGTATGTGGTACATCAACTGTCACAACATTCGTTGAATCAGCATCAGGAATTGAGGCTGGTGGTAGGACAGGACTTACAGCAGTTACAGTTGGAATATTATTTTTGTTAGCTATGTTCTTTTGGCCATTATTTAGTGTTATTCCATCATTTGCTACTGCTCCTGCACTTGTGATTGTTGGATATCTTATGATGAAACATGTTGTAGATATTCCATGGGAAGATGCAACTGAGTCAGTTCCTGCATTCCTTGCAATTCTTGCTATGCCATTCTTCTATAGTATATCAGAAGGTATTGCATTTGGTATTATTTCTTATGTTGTTATTAATCTTATTTCTGGTAATGGTAAAAAGATTACACCAACATTATTTGTTATAGCGGTATTATTCGTTCTAAAATATATTTTAATCTAATAAGTATTGTGTTTGGGCGAAGAATTCTTCGCCCAAATTTTTATAGATTTTTTTGTTATTATAAAACTTGTAATATAAAATTAATATGACAATTTGTCAAAATAGTTGGAGGCTATATGGGAAAAATATGGACAACAACATTTGATAGAGTTATAGATAGAGTAAAAATTGCTAATGGTGAGAAGAAAGCAGATTTGGTATTTAAAAATGCTAAATATGTTAATCTTTTTACTGATGAAATAGTGGAGGCGGATATAGCAGTATGTAGAATGCATATTGTAGGAGTAGGTAAATATGATGGTGAAGTTGAAGTAGATTGTACTGGAAAAATTCTTGTACCATCATTTATAGATAGTCATATACATCTTGAATCTGTTATGATAAGCCCAAGAAGTTTTAGAGATTTGGCAGTTCCACATGGTACTTGTGCTGTCATTGCAGACCCTCATGAAATTGCAAATGTTGCTGGGATAGATGGTATAAATTATATACTTAGGATGACTGAAGATTTAGATTTGCATGTAGGAGTTATGATACCATCGTGTGTTCCATCAACTCCACTTGATGAGTCAGGTGATGTGCTTGATAGTGAAACTATAAAGCCTTTATATGGACATGAAAGAGTATATGGTCTTGCAGAAATGATGAATGCTTATGGAGTGACTCATGCTGATATTGAGTGTATAAAAAAATGTGTAGATGCGATGAATGCAGATAAACTCATAGATGGTCATGCACCAAAATTAAAAGGTAATATGTTAAATGCGTATATGACCTCTGCTGTATCAACAGATCATGAATGTTCAACTTTTGAAGAAGCAAGAGAAAAATTAGAAAGAGGTATGTGGATAGAGATAAGAGAGGGAACAGTATGTAAAGACCTTGATGCACTTATGAAATTATTTGAATCACCATATTATCATAGGAGTATGCTTGCAACAGATGATAGTCATCCAGATACGATTTTATATAAAGGACATATAGATAAGATAGTACGTCAAGCAATAAAAAATGGAGCAAACCCAGTTCATGCTATAAAGATGGCAAGTTTAAATCCAGCATTACATTATGGCTTAACTCATATGGGAGCAATTGGAGTAGGGTATCTTGCAAATATAGTTGTGCTTGATGACTTAGAAAATGTAAAAATTAATTCATGTTATTTAAATGGAAAAAAAGTTTCAGAGTATGATAAGGCTTTAAAAAAATATTCTGATGATTTTAATACACTTGATAAAAATGAATTTAAAAAAGTATATTATTCATTTAATATGAATAATGTAAAAGATATAGATTTTAAGATTGATGAAAAAGGAAAAAAACAAAGAGTAATTGAAATTATACCTGGTGGTGTTTTAACAAAAGAATTAGTTGTTGATATTATAGAAAAGAAAGATATGCCATATGGTATAGATACAGATAGGGATATAGTAAAAATAGCAGTCGTTGAAAGACATCATGAAACAGGGCATATAGGACTTGGTTTTATAAAAGGTTATGGCATAAAACAAGGAGCAATTGCATCAAGTATAGGTCATGATTCTCATAATATAATAGTAGTTGGAACAAATGATAAAGATATAGCTATGGCAGTTAATTCTGTAAAGAATAATAATGGTGGCATAGCAATAGTTTGTGAAAATGTATTGCTTGGAGATTTAAGGCTTGAAGTTGCTGGGCTTATGACTGAAAATGATGAAGATTATGTTATAAGTAATATTGAAAAACTAAAAGACATTGCTTATTTTGATTTAGGGGTAAAAAGAGATATAGATCCATTTATGACACTTGCATTTATGCAACTCCCTGTCATACCTGAACTTAAGATTGTACCAAAAGGACTTGTAAGAGTAAGCGAACAAAAAGTTGTAGATACAGTATTTTAAGATTTATGAAGAAAATATATATAATTAAGATATAATATATAAAATGTATCCACAAGTTTTATAAGTGGCAATAAAAAGGAGAAAATTATGTTTAAAGAAATTAAAACAAATGATGCACCAGCTGCTATAGGACCATATAGTCAAGCAGTAGCAGTAGGCAATTTTTTATATGCTTCAGGACAAATACCTGTAGACCCAGCGACAGGAAATGCACCTGAAGGAATTGAAGCTCAAGCAGAACAGAGTTTAAAGAATGTAGGGGCAATTTTAAAAGCTAATGGTATGGATTATTCAAATGTTGTGAAAACAACTTGCTTTTTAGCTGATATGGGAGATTTTGCAAAGTTTAATGAAGTATATGCAAAATATTTTAATGCTGGTATTAAACCAGCAAGATCTTGTGTAGCAGTAAAAGCTATACCAAAAGGTGTGCTTTGTGAGGTAGAGGTTCTTGCTGTAAAAGAATAATTAGTATTTTAAACCTCTTAAAAAAATTGTTATATTATGGGGTGAGTTATTCGCCCCTATTATTTTACAAATTATGTGAGGACAATATATGGATTTTGCAATAAAGGGTGATATTTTATATTCAAAAAGTTTAAATAAAGTTGTAGAATATGACAATTCATATTTGATTTGTGTTAATGGAAAAAGTGATGGAGTATATAAAAGATTACCAGCAAAATATAAAGGTATAAAAGTTTATGATTATACTGGATATTTAATTATACCAGGTTTAGTTGATATGCATTTGCATGCTCCGCAATATATGTTTATAGGTTTGCATATGGATTTAAAACTACTTGATTGGCTGAATAAATACACTTTCCCAGCTGAAGCTAAGTATAAAGACATAAGATTTGCAAAAAAAGCATATGATATTTTTGTTAAAGACTTGACACTTACTGCAACTACAAGATTTGCTATGTTTGCAACTATTCATAATGATGCAACACTTTATCTTATGAATGAACTTGAAAAAACAGGTTTCAAAGGATATGTTGGGAAAGTAAATATGGATAGAAATTCACCTAAATATCTTGTTGAAACTACAAATAAATCTATAAAAGATACTTTAAAATGGATTGAATCTTGCGAAAATTTAAAAAATATAAAACCAATTATCACTCCAAGGTTTATACCAAGTTGTACTGATAAATTAATGAAAGAATTATCAAAGATAATGAAAGAAAAGAATTTGCCAGTTCAATCTCATTTATCTGAAAATCGATCTGAAATAGAGTGGGTTAAAGAACTTGTACCAAGAGTAAAAAGTTATGAAGAAGCATATGATATGTTTGATATGCTTGGTACAGTGACAAATTCTATAATGGCTCATTATGTATGGCCTGATGAAAATGGAATAAAACTTATGAAAAATAGAAATGTATGGGTAGCACATAGCCCTTCATCTAATAGAAATTTATCATCTGGTATAGCACCTATAGGAAGATATTTAAGAGAAGGAATAAAGGTTGGACTTGCAACTGATGTTGCTGGTGGTTCTTATCTTTCTATGTTTAGAGCCATTGAAGATACTATCACTACTTCTAAGATTAGAAACTGCTTATATGATTCAGAATATTATAATGTGACAATAGAACAAGCATTATATCTTGCAACACTTGGGGGAGGTGAGTTTTTTGGAAAAGTTGGAAGTTTTGAAAAAGGTTATGAATTTGATGCAATAGTTTTAAATGAGAGAGATATACCAACAGTTCTTATGTCAGAATTGACTTTGCTTGAGAGATTTGAAAGATATATATACCGTTCACATACAAATGTATATGCAAAATTTATAGCTGGTAAAAAAATTGTATAGTATGAGTGAATATATATGAAAATATTGAGTATAATCGCACAAAAACCAAGTAGCACTGGAAGTGGAGTATATTTAACAGAACTGGTCAAGTGTTTTAAAGAGTTAGGTGCAAACCAGCAAATAATATGTGGCATATATGGTGATGACAAAATTAATGATGAAGATGGAATAAAGTATAATAAAGTTATATTTAATACAAGTGAATTACCAATTAAAATAGTTGGTATGTCTGATGTGATGCCATATGAGAGTATGAAATATAGTGATTTTATAAATGATGACATTAAACTTAGTTATTGGGGAAATGCTTTTAAAAAAATAATAACCGATACACTTATTTCTTTTTGTCCTGACGTAATTATTTGTCATCATTTATATTTATTAACTGCATATGTTGTAAATATTGTTGCAGAATTAAAAAATAATAATCGTATTGCTGAGTGTAAAATTTGTGGTATATGTCATAATACAGATTTACGACAATTTAGACAAACTAATCTAAAACGAGAATTTATAAAAAATAGTATTGAAAATCTGGTTATGATTTTTGCCTTAAGTGCTGAACAAGTAAAAGTTATAAAAGATATATTTAATATTGATGAAAATATAATTAAGACTATAGGTATCGGGTATAACAATAAAATATTTTATAATAAAAACAAAGTAAGAGAAAAAAATAAAATTATATATGTAGGTAAAGTTTCAAATAAAAAAGGAGTGTTAAGCCTTATTAAAGCAGTGAACTTATTAAATGATGATAGTATAATTTTAGACATAGTTGGAGGTGCTGGCGATAGATTAGAGTATGATAATATTTTAATTGAAAGCAAAAAATCAAAATCAAGTATAAGATTTCTTGGAATAAAGAATCAATATGAACTTGCAGATTTATATAATGAACATAATATTTTTATATTACCATCATTTTCAGAAGGTATGCCTATGGTTTCACTTGAAGCACTGGCTTGTGGCTGTAAAGTAATTATTAGTGATTTGCCAGGCATTAAAGATTTTTTAGATAAAAATGTGGAAGGTGCAAGTATAAGATATGTATCATTGCCCAAACTTTTAAATGTTGATGAGGTAGAAAGTGATGAATTAGATAAGTATGAAGAGCGACTTGCAAATATTATAAAAGAATGTTTGAATGACAAAGAACAATATACTCCAAATTTAAATAATATTTCTTGGATGAATATTGCTAAAAGTTTATTATTTAATATAGAGACAGTTTAAAAAAAGTTAAACTTGGTTATATACTATAAAACATTTTAATAAATGAAATGCTTGCAAAATTGACAATTTATACCTTATTTGATAAAATTAAGGAAATCTCTAAAAAAGCATTTTGAAAAACATTTTTTTAAAAAGATGAATAAGAAATATAAAAAATATTTATATGTGGAGGGCTAAGATATGGTTATCAGCATAGTAAGTCTTATAGTTATAGCAGTATATTTATTACTTGTAATATTTACTGGAGTAGTTATAGGTAGTAAAACAGAACAAAGTAGTGAAGGATTTTTCCTTGGTGGTAGAGGTATGGGACCACTTGTTACTGCTATGTCGGCAGAAGCATCGGATATGAGTTCATATTTACTTATGGGTATACCAGGATTAGCATTTCTTACAGGCCTTGCAGATGCAACTTGGACTGCTATAGGTCTTGGAATAGGAACATATCTTAATTTTTTGTTGGTGTCAAAAAAACTTCGCCGTTATAGTGTTAAGATAAATGCAATTACAATTCCAGGCTTTTTTTCTAAAAGATTTGGAGATTCATCTAAAATAATAGAAACTGTATCCGCAATAATTATTATAGTATTTTTCATACCATATGTTGCTTCAGGACTTCAAGCTATAGGAAAACTTTTTTCAACATTATGTGGTAGTGATTCTTTATATCTTGTAGGTGTATTTGTGGGTGCTATTGTTATTTTGTCTTATTCAACAATCGGTGGTTTTGGTTCGGTTGCAGTTATGGACTTGATTCAGTCTATTATTATGACATTTGCACTTGCAGTGGTTGTTATATTTTCAGTAAATTCTGTAGGTGGTCTTAATAGTTCTATGGAACATTTAAAAACTATACCAGGATTTTTGAAACTTACTGGTGATACAGCTGCTGGAAATTATAATTTTATAACTATATTATCAACTATGGCTTGGGGACTTGGATACTTTGGTATGCCACATATATTAGTTAGGTTTATGTCTATAAAAGATGAAAATAAATTAACTCTTTCAAGAAGAATAGCTGCGATATGGGTTTTTATATCTATGGGTGTTGCTATACTTATAGGTATAGTTGGAAAGGTTATGTATGACAGAGGAATAATTACAAATATAAGTGATTCAGAAAAAATAATTATATATATATCAAGTTTGCTTGCAAAGAATGGATTATTTTTTGCTATAATAGCAGGAATAATATTGGCAGGAATATTAGCAGCTACTATGTCAACTGCTGATTCACAACTTTTATGTGCAGCATCATCGTTTTCGGAAAATCTTGTGCAAGGAACATTTAAAAAGAAATTGAGTGAAAAACAATCATTGACTGTGGCAAGATGTACAGTAATAGGTATAATCGCACTTGCAGTATTTATAGCAAGTAATCCAGAATCACCTATAGGAAAAAGTATTTTCCAAGTAGTTTCATTTGCATGGGCAGGTTTTGGAGCATGCTTTGGTCCAGTTATGCTTCTTGCTCTTTTTGATAAAAAGATGAATAAACAAGGTGTGAGCGCAGGTATGATAGCAGGTGCTATAGTAATATTTATATGGAAATTTGCTATTCGTCCACTTGGTGGAGCATGGAATGTATATGAATTACTTCCAGCATTTTTGATAAATCTTATTATAGCAATTATTGTTTCAAAATTAACACCAGAGCCTGATGCAGAGATTAAAAAAATATTTGATGAAGTTATGAGTAAGTAATTATAGGCGACATATAGTCGCCTTTTTAATTATTGTAGTAGTAGAGGTTCAAAATGATATATAAAATAAAAATTTGTATAATGTTATTCTCATTTTTCATATTATTAACATCTTGTAGTTACAAGATAGACCTTAATAATGTAGAAAGTAATAATATAAGTTCTGCGAGTAAAAATGATGAAAATATTTATGATAATAAAATTAATAAGAATATTGAACAAGTGCCTATCAATGTTAAATTTAAATTAGGAAATAATAAAGAGTATAATAATGTGGTGGTTGAAGATAATGAAAAACTAAAATCAGAGAAAAAAGAGCATAGTATAAAGTATTATTCGTATATTCCATTAGAAAAAAAGAGGGTCAAGATTTTATATACTATGATGTAGTAAATAATAAGAGATATATGAAAATCAATAACAATATCAAAAGAAATATTTATAATTGGAAAGATGAAGAAGGAGTTTTTTCAAAAAAACCACCTCTTGGATACAATATGAGTTATGGAATAGATATTTCAAAACATAATGGTAAAATAGATTTTAAAAAAGTAAATGAGGCTGGATTTGAATTTGTATTTATTAGAATAGCATATAGAGGTTATGGACAAAAAGGAATACTTAAAGTTGATGAGATGCAAGAAGTTAATTTGAAAGAAGCAAAGGATGCTGGATTAAAAGTTGGAGTATATGTATTTTCACAAGCAATAAATGAAGATGAGGCAAGAGAAGAAGCAAATATTGCTATAGATATATTAAAGAATTATAAGTTAGATTTGCCATTTGTATTTGACCCTGAGACAATTAAGGGTGATATAGCAAGAACTGATGAAGTTACAGGAGAGCAATTTACAAAAAATGCAATAGCATTTTGCGAAGAAGTAAAGAAAGCAGGATTTATACCAGCAATATATAGTAATATTGTATGGGAAGATTATTATTATGACTTGGAAAAACTTAAGGATTATGAGATTTGGTATGCTGATTATAATAAAATTCCACAAACACCATATAATTTTAAATATTGGCAGTTTAGCGAAACAGGTATAGTAGATGGAGTGTCTGGAGAAGTAGATTTAAATGTGATGATTTATTGATAATAAATTAACTGATATGGGTATAAGTCTATATGTTATTAGAATGATACATAGTATTTTATGTTGCAAATGTAGAAGTAAATATAGCAAAATTCTTGCAAGAAATCAAAAATAGTGCTATAATTTATATTATGAGAATAAAAGTATTTAAAAAGGTGCTTGCATTAGTTTTAGCATTGTGTATTTTTTTGAGCATAAATTCATTTGCCTCAATAAATTATTTTAAGCAATATTATGAAAATGATGAACCAAATAGTGAAACACTTACTGTGATAGGTGATTCATATGCAGGTTTTTTTGCAGGTTTTGAGAGTTTCAGAGATTACAATATTGATATTTATGCACGTGCTGGACAATCAACTGAGGTAAATTATTTGATGATGAAAGATGGCTTTAAGGCTGATTCAAATATTTATATTATATCTATTGGAGTAAATGACCATACTAACAATATAGATTTAAGTGAGTTTAGAGAAAGAATAGAAGCACTTATAAAAATTTGTGCAAAAAATGGAAAAAGAGTAATACTACATACTTATATGAATTATGTACATGAGTATCCAGAAATAATGTATAAATATAAAGAAGCAGATTATGACAATATTTTGAGAGAACTTGGAAATAAATATATGAATGCTTATTATGTGGATATGTCTGATTATAACAATGAAAAATATTTGCAAGAAGATCGTATACATTACAATAAAGTATTTTATGATGAGTTATACAATAGAATGGTTGTGGCTTTAAAACAGTTTTAATTGGGGGAAATATGTTAGGAAAGCTTTTAGTCATTTCTGGTTTGTCTGCGGCAGGCAAAGGAACAATAGCAAAAGAACTGATTATAAGACATGATGATTTTGTATTATCTATATCTGCCACTACAAGAGAAAAGAGAGGAAATGAGATAGATGGAGAAGACTATTTTTTTGTATCAAAAGACAAATTTGAAGATATGATAAAAAAAGATGAACTAATAGAATATGCATGCTATGTAAATAATTTTTATGGAACACCAAAAAAATATGTTGAAGATAAATTAAAATCTGGAAAGAATGTTATTCTTGAGATAGAAATGCAAGGAGCTTTGCAGATAAAAAAAATATATAATGATGCAGTACTTATATTTTTTATTCCTAAAGATGCAAAGACACAAAGAGAAAGACTTATTAATAGAAAAAGAGAATCTCTTGAACAAATTGAAGAAAGAATAAAACAAGCAATAATAGATGCAGAATACGCAAGACAGTATGATTATATTATAGTAAATGATGACATAGAAAAAGCTATACAAGATGTTGAGAGTGTAGTTAAAGGAACATACGATAAAAGTAATAATGAAAAGAATATAAAAATATTGGATCAAATAATAAATGATATTAAGGAGGGAAAAAATGTTTGAACCATCAGGACAAGAATTGATTGATATTGCAAATGAATCAATACTCAATGAAAATGAAAAAATTAAAAGTAAGTATTCAGTGATTATTGCGGCAGCAAAGAGAGCAAGACAATTAGTTGACAAAAAAGATGAAAGAGTAGAAAATGGTGCAAATCCTCTCACGGTTGCTATTGATGAGATTAAGAATAATATAGTAAAGATTGAACCAGACAACAAGGACTAATATGAAAGTATGCTTTATAACTTTAGGATGCGATAAAAATACAGTAGATTCAGAAAAAATATTTAAAGTTTTTACCGATAAATATAATGTAGAAATAGTCGTTGAACCAAAGAAAGCGGACATAGTAATATTAAATACCTGTGCATTTATTAAAGATGCAAAGAAAGAAAGTATTGAGTATATAAATTACTTAGTATCTCTTAAGAAAAAAGGTATAATAAAAAAAATCTTGGTGCTTGGTTGTCTTGTATCTGAAAATGCCATAACAAATGAATATGATGAACTTTTTAAAGATGTGGATGTTGCTTTGAATATTGACAAATATCTTGAAAGTTTAAATACTATAAATGATAGGATGACTGATATCCTATCATTTTCTTCTAATATAAAAATATGTGATGGTTGTGATAAATTTTGTACTTATTGTATAATACCATATCTTAGAGGACGATTTAAAAGCAATTCATTTGAAAGTGTAATCAATGAAACTAAAAAACTTGCAAATGCAGGGGTAAAAGAATTAAATGTAGTTGGCCAAGATATTTTATCATATGGGAAAGATATAAAAGAAGATAAACATTTTAATTTAGATGAAGAAAAACCAATAGTGACTTTACTTAAAGATATGGCTAAAGTTAAAGGAATAAAATGGATAAGACTACTTTATTGTTATCCAGAGGAAATAGATGATAGTTTAATTAAACTAATGAAAGAAAATAAAAAAATTATACCATATATTGATATGCCTATACAGCATGCAAATGATAAAATTCTTAAACTAATGAATAGACATACTTTAAAAGAGGATTTGATTAAGACTATAAAAAAGTTAAGAGAAAATATACCTGACATTTGTATTAGAACAACTATTATAGTTGGATTTTCAGGTGAAACAGAGGTAGAGTTTAACGACCTAAAAGAATTTGTAAAAGAAATGAAATTTGATAAACTTGGAGTATTTACTTATAGTAGGGATAAATTATCAAAATCTTACAATTTACCTAATCAAATAATGGAAGAAGAAAAACAAAAAAGAAAAAAAGAGATACTTGAGATTCAAAAAAGTATTGTTGAAGAAAAAAATAAAGAAAAGCTTGGAAAGGTATATGAGTCAATTGTTGATGGTAAAATCAGCAAAACAAAAAATACTTATGTTGTAAGACCATATTTTAATGCAAAAGAAATAGATGATAAAGTATATGTGAAATCAGATAAACTTCTTATGTCAGGTAGTTTTATAAATGTTGTGATTAATAAAGTAGATGGATATGATTTAGAAGGGATTATCGTATAATGGGAAGAATGAATTTGCCAAATAAATTAACCTTATCAAGAGTAATAGCAATTCCAATTTTTATTATTTTTTTTGTGTTAGGAATGAATAATCAACATTCAATTAGTTTCTTTGTAATAAATATAGACTTATATAGATTAATAGCAACAATAATATTTGTCGGTGCATCAATTACAGATTATTTTGATGGTAAAATAGCAAGAGAACAGAATTTAGTCACTGACTTTGGTAAACTTCTTGACCCACTTGCAGACAAGATGCTTGTTATTACTGCACTTATACTATTAACTGAAAATAAAGAAGTTCATTATCTCTGTACCCTTATAGTAGTGCTTCGTGAACTCACAATATCATCAATTAGACTTGTAGCACTTGAGAGAGGAATAGTTATTGCAGCATCTATATGGGGTAAACTTAAAACTGCCACACAGATGGTGGCGCTTGTTCTTATACTTTTTAATTTCTACAGCATAAATATGGCTTGTTACTATTTAACTTATGGCTTATTTTACTTATCAACAGCCTTCGTCATTATTTCACTCGCCGACTACATAATTAAGAGCAAGGAAGTTTTTGCTTTTTAATTTTTA
>CADCOW010000058.1 GCA_902803205.1 uncultured Eubacteriales bacterium
AAAACCAGATTACCGTTAAAGCTTTATTGACACCTAGCATTGCTAGGTGGGTCACCTAATCGATGCTTTTAGTATCCTGTGAAAGCTTAAAGCTCAGGCCCGCTAGCCACACCAATATTCGGATGCCCTTTAAAAAATTGTAGGTTCAATAAAATGAATTAACGAATAACCCAGTAAGCAGATTACGGGAGTCGAACCCGCCTCTTAGCCTTGGGAAGGCCACATAATACCGATATACTAAATCTGCATATAAAAACTCATCATTTGTTCTTAAAACATTTAACTATCATCTTCAACCAATGCATTACTTAAAAGATAAACTAAAAATTTATCATAGTGTACTATATGTATATGTATATTGTCAGTTGAAAGTTCTAATTTCAAATTTCCATTTTCATCATCATACATAGGATTTGCATCTAAATAAAATATTTGAGCATTATCAGCAAACTCTTTAATAAAATTATTAACATCATCTATATTTTCATTATTTAAAAATGGTTTTGTAGCATCTTCTATATCCGTTATGTGAAAGTTTGCTATTAAATATATTATAGCATTTGGTTGTAAGATTGAAATATAATCTAACATTTCTTTATATTTTACTTTGTGGTTATAGAAGTTTGTCTGTAAATTATTGATCCCAAGCATTATATATATTTTATCAAATTTATGCTTTGATAGCAAGTCCAATAATTTTATATTACCATAACCATCTACATTATCTTCTTTATCAAAAATATTGAAAACTGAAGCTGAACTATAACAAAAATATGAGGCACCCGGCAATTTCATATATATTTCAAATCCCGCCATTCTTGAATCACCTATAAAAAGTGCATTATTAAAATAATTTAAATCAGCAGTTATACATTTAAGTTTTTTATTTTTAATTGGAATATCAATTATTTGATTAGTATTTGTATCATCAGTAAAACTAATTTCATCATTTTTTGATGAATCTTCATCATTCTTAGTATCCTCTTCGCTATTTAATAAATCATTATTGGTTGGTGTGTTTTCTTCTATAACTAATTCTTGCATTTCTTTATCTTGGTTAGAACTATCTATAACATCTATATTAGTATCACTATTTGATGAGTCATTATTATTTATTTGATTATCATTTAATACTTTAAAATTCTTTAAACTATAAGATATAAAATCTTTAACATTATTTGGCAAATTATCAATTTTAAATTTAAAATCAGTTTTAAATATAATATTAAAATATAAGCACTCGCATATAATAAACACTATTATAATACAAAATGACAAAAAATTGTTAAAAGATATTTTATTTTTTTTATTATTACTACTCATTAAAATGTAAAGTATTTAAATGTATCAGCCATATTTATATTAATCATAACACAAGATACTATTATAAGAATAATAGCAAGTATTAACATTAAATATTTATTGCTATAAATCTTTTCACTTAATCTTCGAGGTATCCCTGTCATAAAAAGTATTCCAATAATAAATATTTTCCAATATGATTCAAATATATACATAAATTCTCTTATATTTTTAATGCTTGAAATATCAAAAAGTTTGCCAATATATACTGTAAGCATACTTATATTTTCTATAGAAAATATCAAAAATGTAAATGGAATAAATATAATAACTAATATTCTACCAATAAGACTAAACTTTGAATATACTTTATTTAAAAATATTTTTTCTAAAATTATTATAATACATACTGACATTGCCCATAATATATAATTTAATTTAAACCCATGCCAAAGTCCGGTGATAAGCCAAACTATAATAATATTAATTATTTGACCAAATAAATTTTTATTATTAAAATTTCCTCCAAGCGGTATATAGATATAATCCCTAAAATAATGTCCAAGAGTAATATGCCATCTTCTCCAAAATTCGGACACAGATTTTGAATTAAATGGTAAATTAAAATTCTCAGGTAAATTCATCCCCATCATTTTTGCAATACCTATAGCCATAAGTGAATAACCTGCAAAATCAAAATATAAATTCATAGTAAAACTATATACTCCAAGCCATGCAGTCAAAATTGATATACTCTCATAGCCATAAACATTAATCTGATTGATGATATAATAAATGTTATCTGATAGTAAACACTTTAATCCTAATCCTATTGAAAATAAATATAATCCTTTTATAAAGCTATCAGTTGAAATATTTTTATACTGTTCACTTAGATACTCATATCTTGTAATTGGTCCTGACAATAATTTTGGAAAGAATATAATATACTGTATAAAATTTATAAAACTAATTTTTTCAGAGCCTTTCCTATTATATGAATCTGCGAGTAAAGAAATAAAATGGAAAGTATAAAAACTTAATCCATTTGGTATGGTTTTAACAATAATCCCTCTTTTAAATACACCGATAGTAATTACATTAAACAAAACAAATAAAAAAAGTTTTATTTTTTTTACACTATCAATATTCTCAATATATAATAAATAGTAAAAAATATAATTAATTAACACTAAAATAAGTAATATAATAATATTCTCTATATGATTAATATTGCCAAATATATAATAAAGAATACCATATATCAATATTATAAAGTTTTTATAATACGAACTTGCTAAAAAATATGACAATAAAAATGCAGGTAAAAATATTAATATAAAATTTAAATCATTAAATATCATAACCTGCATTCTCTCCTGCTACAAATCCTGTTGTAGCTGCTATCTGTATATTAAACCCACCTGTTAGTGCATCAATGTCCATTACTTCTCCTGCAAAAAATAAACCCTTTACTTTTTTAGATTCCATTGTTTTTGGGTTTATTTCTTTCACATCAATTCCACCCTTTGTAATAATAGCCTCATCAAATCCTCTTTTGCTTGTAATCAAAAATCTAAAATCTTTAAGAAGTTCTACTATTTTTTTTCTTATGTCTTTATTTAAGTCATAAGCAAAACTTTCACCAATATTATCATTATTTGTTAATTGTTTTAGTCTATAAATAAACACATCAATCATTGAATTTGGTAGCAAAGTACCTAATATATTCTTTAATTTTTTAGTGTTATTTTCAAATTCTCTAATGAGCCTTTGGTCTAACTGTTTTAAGTCTAAGGATGGTTTTAAATCAATGGATAAAATATATTCATCACTTCCTACGAAACTACTTGCAGATAATATTGTTGGACCACTAACCCCAAAATGAGTAAATAACAATTCACCAAAATCTTTATATATTATTTTATTATCACAATCAAAAATTTTAATTTGTACATTCTTAAGTGTAAGCCCTTGCATCATCTTACATTCATCAGATTCTTTTATATTAAATGGCACAAGTGATGGAGTTAAATCTGTCACATTTAATTTAAATGCTTTTGCAAACTTATATCCATCTCCTGTTGAACCTGTACTCTTATAAGAAAGTCCTCCTGTCGCTATTATTACTTTATCCGCAATAATGTTTTCTTTACAATTACTAATAATCTCAAATTTATTATTATCATATCTATTGATAGACTCTACTTCTGTATTTAAATATACATGGATATTAC
Source organism: uncultured Eubacteriales bacterium (assembly GCA_902803205.1). Lineage (GTDB taxonomy): Bacteria > Bacillota > Clostridia > Lachnospirales > Lachnospiraceae > UBA3633. The sequence goes on from CADCOW010000058.1 coordinate 3,540, forward strand.
TTTTATTTATAGCTTTTTTAAATGCATCAATTACATCATAAGACTTATCACTTACTGGAAAAACTCTATTACCTCTTTCAACTTTTAGTAAGCACCCATTGTCTTCTACCAATTTTTTTAAATCATTATTATCAAATTCTGAAAATGCCGAATATAAAAATTTAGAATTGCTAACTACATTCTTAAAAAAAATATCATGTTCACAATTATTAGTTAAATTACATCTACCTTTTCCAGTTATAAACAACTTTTTGCATAGTTTTTCATTCTTTTCTAATATAATTACATTATTTTTTTTTGATTTTGAAGCGGAGATTGAAGCAAGTAACCCAGCCGGTCCACCACCTATTACAACTATATTCATACTTTTAAATATTATTATTTAATTCATTATTTTCTACTACATTTTGTTCGATATTTTGTTCTGAATTTGTATTATCATCTATCTCATCATCTTTTATCGGAACATGTAAGGTACAAGCCATAAGTATAATTTTATTATACTCATCTTCTGGATTTAATCTCTTTTCTTTTAGTTTTTCTTTATACTCTTTCCAATATAGTTTTCTTTCACTTTCAATAACTTCTGTTGCCTTTGAAAAATTGATATTAAGTCTCATATCAATTGGTAGTCTATAATGAAATACACATTTACCAAATACATCAAGACTATCACACATATTAATCAGTTCTTCAACACCTATTTTTTTTGCTTCTTTAATTAATTCTTCTGTAGTATTTGCTTCTGCATTTACACTTGTAGTAGCATATAACCTATCAATTAGTTTTTTTATATTATCTTTTTTTGCATTTAATTTTGCTATTTCTCTATCTTCCATTTATTTCTCCATAACAATACATAATAATATTATTTTAACATTCTAAAACCTAATAATGTTATATCATCAAATTGTTCAGCCGAACCAACAAATTCTTCTACATCACTGCGAACTTTTGAAAGCAGGCTTTCCATATTTTCATTTTTATTGGCATTTAATACTTTAACCAATCTATCCATACCATATTGAATATTATTCATATTAGTTGCTTCTGGTACACCATCAGTATATACAAATATAGTGTCACCTTTTTCAAATTTCAACTCATATTCTTTCCCTTTAGTGCCTGCAAGTGCTGCAAGAGGCAAAGAGTGCTCATCTTTAAAAATTCTATACTGTCCACCATTTTTCATAATAATAGGAAATTCATGTCCATAATTTACACATTTCATAATATTAGTAGTTAAGTCTATTATCCCAAGCCATGCAGTAACAAACATCTCATTGTCATTACCTTCACAAAGTGAATTATTTGCTTTAAACATTATATCACTTGGCGACATACCTTTCTCTGCTAAATTTCTTATGTCAGTTTTTGCTCTCATCATAAACATAGCACCTGGAATTCCTTTGCCAGACACATCTGCTATGACAAGTACAAGTTTATTTCTTCCAGCAAAGAAAAAGTCATAAAAATCTCCTCCAACTCCCTTAGCCGCATCCATAATGGCAAAGGCTTCAAATTCATCATGATTTGGGAAAACAAAATTTTTAGTCAATGAAGACATTTGTATTGAATTTGCAAGTTCCATCTCTTCTTCTATTCTTTGTTTTTCTTTTTCTATATATGCTTTAAGAGAATTTACAGTTCTATTTATATCATCAGATAAAATTGCAAACTCTTTTGAATTTCTAACATTTACAACTGCATTTAAATCTCCATTTGTTATTTTTTCAAGCGAATTATTAATTTTTTCAAGATTCACTATTACAGTTTTATTCACAATTACTGAAATGACAAAATACACAACGGTTATCATAAGTATAGCATAAAAAATAGATTCATAAGTTTGAGCATTTCTATACCAAAATACATCACTTGCATATATGCTAATGATACCAGTATATTCACTTCCAAGCGAAATAACTCTGCAAACTGAATCTACATCAAAAACATTATATTCAAATGTCTTTCCATCTATCTGTGTTTTAAAGAAAAACAAATCATCACGGCTAATAACACTATTTTTATTCACACCATATATTATTCTTCCTGCATTATCATAAATTGCAAAAAGACCATTATTTCCTATGTAATTACTTGTTCTTAACCTCTCTCTCTTCTCAAATCTATCCCTCAATTCATCTACCATCTGATCCATTTCATACTCTACACTTTGATTTGCACTTTGGTTTTGAATGAAAAAAGTTCCAGCAACATTTGATAACATTAATACACAAGTAACAATAAATAATCTTTTTTGTATTTTGGTTGAAATTGAAATCTCTTCATCAGTTTTCTTTTTTAAAAAGTATTCCCAGTCTTCTGTAAGTGATAATATACCTATTGCAGTGCCTGCAAGTCCTATGGCTGAAAATGTAATCATAGGCATAGAACATTCATCTACAACATAAAATGCCATAGTCATATCATCTCTATGAGTTATAAGTATTACATACATATGGAATACTTCCATTACAGCACCAATAAAAAATGCTGATGTTGGTGCTGGTCTTTTACCCTTATAAACTTTTTTGCTTAATATATATGCAAAAGCACCTGCTATAAATGTTGAAATTGAACATGCTATTCTCGTAAAATACCCTACACCAAAATATGTCCCTGCTATATACCTTTCAGCACCACCAATTATACCAGATATTAAACCAGATATTGGATCAAAGTATAATCCCGCAATAAGAGGTCCAAGATCTCTAACATTTAACATCATATGACCATAGTTTATTCCAAAATGTGTAGAAAGAATAGAACATATTCCAAATATTATTCCAACAAAAATTCTTATGGAATTAGTCATCTTCTTTCCATCAATTACAAGCCATATGCTCATTGAAATCACTATATACATTATAGTGATTAACAACATTTTTACAATCATATTTATCATATATTATAAATTTTTAAAAAATCATATTCCTCAATTTACTTTTTTGTAAGTAATATAACTGTTTCAATATGCATAGTGTGTGGAAACATATCTATGCTTTTAATATTTACAAGTTTATACAAATTATCATCATTACATAATAATTTCAAATCTCGTGATAATGTAGCAGGGTCACAACTTACATATACTATTTTTTTTGGTTTTATACTTTTTATAAATGTAATAGCATTATCATCTAAACCCTTCCTTGGAGGGTCTATTATTATTGTATCATAAGATTCATTTTTTAACACTATTTTTTTATAAATATCATCTGTAAAATCGGTACTTTTTATGGATTTTTCAATGTTTTTTGGCAGATTTTGCTCATTTATGACAAGTTTTGACAAATCTTTACATAGAAAACTAACATTGTTAATACTATTCAATTTTGCATTTTCAATAGCATTTTCTATCGCTTTTTCAACTACTTCAATTCCCAAAACTGATTTAACATATTTTGCAATATATAATGAAATAGTCCCTATGCCACAGTACAAATCAAGTACATTTTCTTCCCCACTAAAATTAGCAAACCCAACGACAGTATCATATAATTTTTTTGTCATAAACGAATTAACTTGATAAAAACTTTCTGGAGAAATATGATATCTTATATCACCAATACTATCTTTTATATATCCAGTGCCTCTTAACACAATATTTATATTCCCAAGAATTACATTGTTTGCGCTTGTATTGATATTCAAAGTTGAAGTTGTAAGTGTGCATTTTAATTGATTTTTATTAATGTACTTTTTTTTATATTCTTCAACAACATAGTTATCAAATTTTTTATATAAATCAATATTCTTACTATAATTTTTATCATTTACAATATAAGTTATACTTACTTCATTTGAAGTATTACCTTTTCTAAGCATAACTTCTCTAAAAATACCTGTGTTTAATTTTTCATCATAAATACTAATATCATATTCAAGAAGAGCAAGTTTTATCGCATTTAATATCTTATCAGATTCTTCAAAACCCACCATACATTTATTAAACTCAATTATACTGTGAGTCCTACCAGCATAAAATCCGTACATGATTTCCCCATTTTTTTTAGCAAATGGAACTTGCATCTTATTTCTATAATTATATAAATTATCAGTTTTAATAACTCCATTATATACTATTTTATCATCATTCAAATTGCTTGATACACTAAACTTTAAATTTGATTCTATGCAAATATTATCAAACTTACCAATTTTTTTTAAGCAGTTAATAACATAATTCTTTTTTAGATCTATCTGTTTTTCATAATCAAGATTTAATAATTGACATCCACCACAGGCATTTGAGATATTGCAAACTGGTTCAACTCTAAACTTTGACTTATTAAGTATTTTAACTGTTTTTGCATAAATTACATTTTTATCAACTTTTGTAACAACTGCTTCTACTATATCACCAACAATCCCATCTTTCACAAAAAAAACTTGACCAGAATCTTTAGCAAGGCCAAGCCCCTCTTTTGTCATATCTATGATGCTAAGTTTAATTAAATCATTCTTTTTCAATATATCACTCATTTTTTTTATTTTATCATATTTTATAAAAATATGAAAGAATACTTAATATGTTATAACTGCTAAATATAATGCTCATAATTGACTTATATTATTTTTCATGTTAAAATTTAAAAATGAATAATTTAATTAATATTTTCAATAATTTACAATCATTTTTAATGAGTATTTTCGCAATATTTGGTGGAATAACTGCTATATTACAGTGGAATAATTCAATTAAAATTAAAAGAGCAGAATATTTAAGTAATTTATATGATAAATTAAACAATGAAACAATAAAAAGTATAATTTATATGTTTGATTATAACAAAACTAAATGGTATGATGAAAACTTCCATAAAGGAGGTAGCCAACTTGAAATAGATGTTGATGAAACATTAAATCTATTTTCATTCATTTGTTACATATATGAAAGAAAATTGATTTCACAAAAAGAGTTTAACTTTTTCAAATATCAACTGGATAGGTCATTAAGTTCTCCCCAAGTTGAAGAATACTTGTATAATGTCTATCATCATTGCATACATAATAAAACTGACTTATGCTTTAATTCTTTATATAATTATATTAAAAAAAATAAAATATATAATGATGAATTCTTTAATAATAGTAATTGTACTGCATATAATGTTTATTTAGACTGGGGTAAATCTAAATAACTACAATTTGCCTTTTATTTATATTAGTATTTTTTATATCTCATCAAATTCATCTCTTATCTCTCCAACTACCTCTTCAAGTATATCTTCAAGAGTAGCTATACCTATCGTTTTACAGTTATCAGTTCTAACTATAACCATATTGGCATATACTTTCTGCATTCTTCTAAATGCAGATGATATCTTGACATTTTCATTTAAAAAGAATGGTTCTCTCATTAATTCTTCAATGTCAAAATCACCTTTTGAAATTGATGCTGACTTATCCACAATTCCTTGATTGATACCAATTGCTTTAATCAAGTCTTTAACATTTAATATTCCGACTATATTATCTACACTTCCATCAACTACAGGATATCTTGTGTACTCATTATTTATAAATGTAGCCATAACTTGCTCATATGTAGAGTTTATACTTATAAACTTTACTTTTTCATTTGGAATCATTACTTGATTTAAAGTTTTTTCTCCAAATTCAAGTGCATTTTGAATTATATCTTTTTCTTCTGTTTCAAGTACCCCTTGTTCATGAGACAAATCTACTAATGTTTTTAACTCGTCTTCTGAATATGTATCTACTTCTTCATCAAGGTTTACACCCAACAAACTTGCTATTATATCTGACAAAGCATTTAATAATGATACAACAGGGAATAAAACTATCAATATAATGCCTATCAAATCAACAAAGAGCAAAATTATATTTTCTGCATTTTTATTAGCAATTCTTTTTGGTGTTATTTCACAAAAAATCAAAATAATAAAAGTAAGCACAGCTGTAGCTACTGCAAGTGGAATATTTTTTATGTAAATAGTAACAAGCAATGTAGTGATTGTAGTAGCTACAATATTCACAACATTATTTAAAAACAGCATAGTTGAGATAATTCTTTGTTGTTTATCCTGTAACTTCAGAACTTTTATCGCTCTTTTATCATTTTTATCAGCAAGAGTTTCAATTTTTACAAAATCTGTACCTGTTATTGCCGTTTCTATAGCCGATACAACTGCAGAAATTATCAACATTAAAATAAGTATTATAAACATAATTGTCATTATAAAATTATCATCCATATATATATTATAGCAAATATTTTAATTTTTTTCATTTTTTTTATATCATTTTACATAAAAGTCATAATTTATATTAACTATATAATGTCTTAATATTGATATATATATATTGACTTTTTATATATGTTTTGATATTATTTATGTTATTAGGTAGAGGCGCGGTGAGAATATAGGCTTAAATAATAGAGGCATCTAAAGCCAAAGGTCAAACCGCCGAATAGATATTTAAGGGCACTTAATATCTATGGTGTATATGAGAATATCATATACACTGTCGCGATATTCGCGGAGGGCTATCATAGTTTTCACTTTTATTATACGTGTTAATTGTGAGGTCCACAGTTAACACTTTTTTTGTGGCACTCTACCAAGAATTGGAGGAATTATGAATTTTGTAGGAACATTTTGGGCACTTGTACCAGCAGTAGTAGCTATAGTGCTCGCACTTATCACCAAAGAGGTTTATTCTTCTTTATTTATTGGTATTGTTATGGGCGCCTTGTTTGTTACTGGTTTTAATCCTGTAGCAGCATTTGAGCAAGTTGTAAATGGCGGACTCATAAAAGTTTTATCTGACTCATACAATGTAGGAATACTTATATTCCTTGTTGTACTTGGAGCAATGGTTTCACTTTTAAACAAAAGTGGTGGCTCAAAAGCTTTTGGAGAATGGGCTGCAAAAAATATCAAATCTAAAGCAGGTGCACTCCTTGCAACTTGGTTCTTTGGTGTTTTGATATTTGTAGATGATTATTTTAACTGCTTAACTGTAGGTAGTGTTATGAGACCAGTAACAGATAAGTATAAAATATCAAGAGCAAAACTTGCATATATAATTGATGCAACAGCAGCTCCTGTCTGTATCATAGCTCCTATCTCATCTTGGGCAGCTGCAGTTACAGGATTTGTTGAAGGTGAAGATGGTCTTTCTCTATTTATGAAAGCAATTCCATTTAACTACTATGCTATTATGACTATGGTATTTATAGTTGCAACTACTCTTCTTAATATTAACTTTGGTAAAATGAAAAAATGTGAAGAGGCAGCTGAAAATGGCGATTTATTCTATGGTCAACAAGTTGTAAATCGTGAAACTTCTTATAATGAAGAAAAAATATTAGGTCCTGGTAAAGTTATTGATTTAGTAATTCCTATAATTATGCTTGTTGTGCTTTGTGTTGTTGGACTTATATATAGCGGAGGTTTCTACACTGCAGATAGTGAAGCATATGGCAATTTTATAGTTGCATTTTCAAATGCAGATGCATCTGTTGGTCTTGCTATGGGTTCTATGCTTTCACTTATTCTCACTATGATATATTATCTTATAAAAAGAGTTTTATCATTTACAGATACTATGGCATCATTAGTTGAAGGATTTAAAAATATGGTTCCTGCTATCTTAATATTGACTTTTGCTTGGACATTAAAAGAAATGACAGATGCTCTCGGTGCAAAAACATTTGTAAATGATGTCATAAGTGGAAATCTTGCTAATTTCCAAATTATGATTCCTGCTATCATTTTCTTACTTGGTGCTGGAATTTCATTTGCTACTGGTACATCTTGGGGAACATTTGGAATACTTATACCTATAGTTGTAACTATACTTAAAGACTATAATTACCAATTAATGATTATATCAATTTCTGCCGCTATGGCTGGTTCAGTATTCGGAGATCACTGCTCACCAATATCTGATACAACTATTATGTCAAGCGCCGGTGCTCAATGTGAACATTTGCTTCACGTATCAACACAACTTATATATGCAGCTTATGTGGCTATCGTATCATTCATTTGTTATATAATTGCAGGTGTCACAATGAATCCAGTTATTCCACTTATTGTGGGTGTAATTATACTCATTGGCGGATTACTTGCTATAAAAAATGTAGTAAATAAATAGAATCATTAAAATAAAACCATTAAAAAGGGAGAATATTAATTCTCCCTTTTTATTTTACTTAAAACTATTTATTATATATTTCTTTTGACATATTTTTTATCGCTTTTGCTACATCATATCTTTTAAAATATTCATATGAAGGAGCAATTTTATCAAGAATAAATGCAAAATTACCATTTCTAACTATTCTATCAGATTTAAGATATGATATAGATTCATCAAGTAAACTTTCTATTTTTTCATAAACACTGTCATCTGGATTATCATTTTTATCATATATAGTATGTGCAAGCATTACAAGAGATAATGCAATCTCTCCATCATATTTTCCATTTAACTTTAGTATTTCTATTGCTTCAAGATAATTTTTTTCTGCTTCGTCATATTTTTTAAGTGTACAAAAAACTCCAGCACTATTATTAAGTAAGCTTGCATATTCATAAGTATCCTTCTTATTTAAATCTATATAACACTTTTTTGCTTTCTCATAAAGTAAAATTCCTTGTTCTACATTACCAAAATGTGAAGAGGTTGTTGCAGCATTTACATATATGGTTGCAGCACCTATAGTATTTGAGATTGAGAGTTTATCAATTAGTTTTATACACTCATCTATTGTTTCAATAGCTTTATCTTTATCATTTACTCTTCTACAAAATCCTAAATATTCATTTAATATAGTTAATAAAGCTCTATCATCACCTGCATTCCTTGCTTCAATCTCCCAAAATGACAAACATTCTTTCGCACCTAATAAATCATTTTTATTAAAATGACTATCTAATTTTTTTATAAATCTTTCTATGTCTATTTTATTATTCATATATTTATTATAACAAATATCAAAATAAAAGTATAATATTTTAGAGTTAAAACTAATAAAAAATAGGGAGCAACCCCCTTAGCTCCCTATTACTATAAATAGATATTGTGTACTTAATAAAATCAATATATTGTCTTTTAAAATTTAAGAATGCAGGTATTAGTATAAATTCTTATTATATTATTTGTCTCTTTGCTCTCTCTGCTGCCTCTGATTCATCATCAATAGGATACCACATTGGAGATATAAACTTTACATAGCATTCTTCATTTTTATCAAATTTTATTCTATGTGGAGTTTGTACTTTAACTAATTTATCACCTACTTCAACTAAATACTCTATTCTATCAGTTAAAAATGTTCTTGACTCAATATGAGTTTTATATCCACTTGTGTCACTTTTTGAAATATCAATTTCGTTTGGTCGAGTAGCCACTACCATCTCACTTGAAGCATCTGATGGTATTGAAATATTAATAGCTTGATCCATATTCCCTTTTGGATATACTTTTCCATCTTTTATAACTACATTTATAAATGTACTCTCTCCAAGGAAATTATGAACAAATCTATTTACTGGTTTATTATAAAGATTTTCCGGTGTATCTATCTGCATTATCTTTCCCATATCACAAACCATCATTCTATCAGATATAGCCATTGCTTCTGATTGGTCATGAGTAACAAATATAATAGTAAAATTAAATTTATTTTGAAGTGCTTTGATCTCAAATCTCATACTCTCACGAAGTTTTGGGTCAAGGTTTGAAAGTGGTTCATCAAGAAGCATTACTTTTGGGTTAGTAACTATCGCTCTTGCAAGTGCTATTCTTTGTTGTTGTCCACCTGATAAATCACCAGGGAAAGACTTTTCAAGACCTGTGAGACTTGTATGTTTTAATGCTTCTGCAACTTTTTTATCTATATCTGTTTTATTCATTTTCTTAATGCGAAGTGGAAAGGCAACATTTTCAAATACATTCATATGTGGCCACACTGCAAATGCTTGGAATACCATACCAAGTCCTCTATCTTCAGGTGGTACATATAGTTTTTTCTTGCTACTTGAAACTAATTTTCCACACAATTCTATTTCACCTTCTGTAAGGTCTTCAAATCCTGCAATCATTCTAAGTGTCGTTGACTTACCACAGCCGGAAGGTCCAAGAAATGAAAAGCACTCACCTTCATGAACACTTATATTAAAATTATCAACTGCAACTATATCTCCAAGAGTTTTAGTAGTAAACTTTTTTGTGACATTTCTAAGTACTATATTGTCAGCCATAATTATACCCCCTTCCTATCTTTAGTAAGTTGAGTGACTATTACATTTAATAACATAATAAGTCCTATTGCCACAACTGCAAGAGCTGCAGCTTGAGGAATGTATCCTGCATCACGAAGCGAATAAATGTGAACACCTAAAGTTCTTGTATATGGTCCATATAAAAGTATTGATGTTGTAACTTCTCTCATAGCAGGCAAGAATATAATGAAGAACCCTGATACCATTGCTGGTCTTATAAGTGGTAAAGTTATATCTGAAAGACTTTCAGAATGTGAAGCACCGCAAGCTCTTGATGCTTCTTCAAGTGATGATGATACTTGCATAAGAGCAGCTGATGAAGTCTTCATAGAGAATGATAAATACCGAGCAATATAAGCAACTAATATTATCCAAAGTGTATTATATAGAGTTATGTTAAATATTGCACCACTCCATGCAAGAATAACACCTATTGATAATACAGTTCCTGGTATAGAATATGGAAGCATAGATGTAATTTCAAGAACTGCACTTCCTTTTGGTTTAATTTTTTGTACAACATATGCAACAAGTGTACCAAGAAACATTGATATTATACCTGCAGAAACAGATAAGACAAGAGAATTTTTAATTGAATCTATAGTTCCTTTATTTGCAAATACTTTTTGATATTGTATAAGTGAAAAGTTTTCTGGCACAAGTGGTAATCCATACGCTTTTACAAATGATACTAATATAATCATACCAAGTGGAACTATAACTATCATAAATAATGTAAAGATAGATAAAATTAATAATGGTAATTTTGTAGCACGAAGTTTTATAAGAGTTGGTCTCATACTCTTACCTTTTATAATATCATAGTTACCTGCAGACAAAATTCTATTTTGTATAAGAAGTGCTATAGCAACAACTCCTACAAGCATAACAGAAAGTGCTGCACCCTGTCTTATACCTTCAAAACTTCCACCAGAATTATAAATTACTGCATATATACGAGTTGGAAGTGTATATATTTCTTGACTAAAACCTAAAATTGATGGAACACCAAAGTGTGCAAGTGAAGATATAAGTATAAGAAGTGCACCTGCTGAAATCGCAGGTTTAACAAGTGGTAATGTTATCTTTCTTATAACAGTACCCTGTTTTGCTCCAGCAATTCTTGCACATTCTTCAAGCGTTGGGTCCATTCTTTCAAGAGCTGATACAACTTGCATAAATACAAATGGGAAATAATAACTTACCTCAACAAATACAATTCCCCATATTGAATTTATATTAAATGGCATTTTTTGTAAATGAAATGTATCTACTAAAAATCTATTTAAGTATCCACTTCTATCATTTAATAATAAGTCCCATGCCATTGCACCAAGAAATGGTGGAAACATATATGGTATATTAAATAGTGCCCTCATTACACCTTTTGCAGGTATATCTGAACGACCAAGAAGCCACGCATAAAATACACCCATAATAGTACCAAACAAAGTTGCAAACAATGCAATCTTTACAGTATTCCACATCGCTTCAAGATTTTTAGGATCTGCAAATTGTTCAGTTATAAGATTTAAACTAAAACCTTTCGCATCAAAGAAAGCATTATATATAATCATAAAAATAGGTACAATTACTACAATAAATAAAAGTATAAAACAAACTATAGTAAGCAATTTATCCATACTAAGTCTTTTTTTACCATCAATAGCAGCCATTGCATTATTGTCAATACTAAACATATTATTTATCCTCCTTATATAATAATTTATTATAAAAATGAGGATTTATAAATTTAATTCCTATTTTTTCACCTACTTCAACTATACCAAAACTTTTAGCATCAAGCATACTTTGTTGCAATCTTATTTCTTTTCCAGCCATATTTAGAAAATAATTATACTCACTACCTAAAAATACTCTACTAACAACTGTAGCTTTTATATTTGAATCTCTATCAAAAACAACATCATTAAGTCTTACCAACAAATCTTTTCCCTTAACATCTATATCACCAATATCAACCCCATCTGCTGGCATATTAACTTCCAAGTCAAAATATGGTTTACCATTTTCTACTGTCATAGGTATAACATTTGAGTTGCCTATAAATTCAAATGTGAATCTATTTACTGGATTGGTAATTATTTCTTCATCCGTACCAACTTGACATAATGTACCATCAGCTTGCATAACTGCCATTCTATCACAAAGCTCTAATGCTGACTGTTGGTCATGTGTTATATAAAGAATTGTTGCTCCAAGATTTTTTTGTATCATTTTAATCTCTAAAAGCATTTCCTCTCTAAGTTTAGCATCAAGATTAGTTATAGGTTCATCCATAACTACTACTTCTGCACCAACAACAAGTGCTCTTGCTATTGCCACTCTTTGCTGTTGACCACCAGAAAGTTGACTTGGTAAATGATTGGCATATTGAGTCATCCTAACTTGTTCAAGTGCTCTCATAGCTCTATTTTTAATTTCATCTTTCTTCACTTTCCTTTTTTTAAGAGGATAAGACACATTTTCAATAACTGTCATATGAGGCCAGACTGCATAATCTTGAAATACTATACCAATATTTCTTTTCTCAACAGGCACATTAATCCTTTTTTCAGCATCAAATAAAACTTTATCTCCTATAGCTATCTTTCCTGATTCAGGTTTCGTAAGTCCAAGTAAACATCTTACTAATGTTGTTTTTCCACAGCCAGATGGTCCAACAAGACACATAATTTCACCTTTTTTTACTTCCAAATTGAAGTTTTTGAAAATTACTTTCTTTCCATACTGTGCTGTCACATTTTGAAAACTTACATTTGACATATTCTTCTCCTAAAAAAAGACACGAAAAGTTATTCGTGTCTTTTAATAATTTAATTATATACTACCTTTAATGTCATTTTATTTTCCCCAAATTGCATTAAAATCATTTAAGTAATTTGGAGTATTCTCTGCTAAGTCATTAAAATCAACTGGCATATTAATTGAAGCAATTTTACTTGTATCAACATCCATCTTAACATCAGTTCTAACTGATACAAGATTATTTGCTACAAGAACTTCTTGACCTTCTTTTGAAAGAATGAAATCATATAATAATTTTCCATTATCTCCATTTGGATTATTCTTTACAAGACCAACTGGACTTGTCATAGTAACAACATCACTATCTGTATAATGGAACTTAAGTGGTGAGCCTTCTTTAATAAGACTTGCTGATACATAATCAAGACATACACCAACTTTATAAGAACCATCAGCTACTTTATTATGAGTTGCTGTTGTTCCACTTTCAAGTTTTACACCATTATCACGAAGTTTTTGGAAGAAATCTTTACCATATTTACTTGATTGCATCATAGCTGCCATCCAATATTTAGTAGTAGAAGCTTGAGTAGGGTCTGTCATAACTATAGCATCTTTCCACTTTGGATCAGTTAAATCATCCCAAGTCTTTGGAGCTTCTTCATCTGTAATACCTACACCTGGAAGTGTACACCATGCAACACCCATAGTTACAAGTCTTGCTGCTGTATAATAACCATCCTTATCAATATAAGTACTTGCAATATTAGCAGCTTCTGGAGATGAATATTCTTGTAAATATCCAAGTTTCTTAAATCCTTCATAATCAGAAGGGTCACCAAGCCAAATGATATCTGCATCAATTTGACCAGCTTGTGCTTCAGTAGTCATCTTAGTGATAACTTTTCCACCTGAAGCAAAATAAAAATCCATAGTTATTCCAGGATACTTCTTTTCAAATGCTTCTTTAACTGCTTGAAGTTGTGCTTCTTGCATAGAAGAATAAAGCATTACTTTTCCTGAATAAGTTTGTCCCTCTGGCTGTGCAGCTGCTTCAGTTGGAGCTGGAGCTGTTGCTTTATTACCGCCACAAGACATAAGTGTAGCTGCTATAAGTGTAACAGCTAATGTTAAAGAAAAAACTTTTTTCATAATTCTTTTGGCATATTTAATATGCCTTACCTCCAATAATTTTTTTATAATAAAAGGGCTCTAAATAAGAGCCCAAAAATTACCATTATCCACCTGCTAATTTTAAGAAAAGTGGTGCGAACACAAGTGAAACAATAGTCATAAGTTTTATAAGTATGTTTATAGATGGTCCTGATGTATCTTTAAATGGATCACCTACAGTATCACCTACAACTGCTGCTTTATGTGTGTCAGAACCTTTACCACCAAAAGCACCTTGCTCAATATACTTTTTAGCATTATCCCAAGCACCACCAGCATTACTCATAAATATAGCCATACATACACCTGATACAAGAGAACCTGCAAGAAGACCACCAAGAGCTTCAACACCAAGGAATGGTGTACATCCAACAGCAAGAGGAACAAGTACTGCAAGTAAACCAGGAACAACCATTTCTCTAAGTGATGCATGTGTAGATATCTCAACACATCTCTTGTAATCAGCTTTTGCTTTACCTTCTTTAAGACCAGGTATTTCTTTCATTTGACGCACAACTTCTTCAACCATATCTCCTGCAGCTTTACTTACTGATTCCATAGTAAATGCAGAGAATAAGAATGGAAGCATAGCTCCAAGAAGAAGCCCTACAACTGTAGTAGGCTTTAATATATCTATAACTGAAAGATTAACCTTATTTGCATAAGAAACAAAAAGTGCAAGTGCAGTAAGTGCTGCAGAACCTATAGCAAAACCTTTACCCATAGCTGCAGTAGTATTTCCAACTGAATCAAGAGTATCAGTAACTTCACGAACAGACTCAGGAAGTTCTGCCATCTCTGCTATACCACCTGCATTATCTGCGATAGGTCCATATGCATCAACTGCAACAGTAATACCAGTTGTAGAAAGCATTCCAACTGCTGCAAGTGCTATACCATAAAGACCTCCACCAGCTACTACTTGTTCACCAAAATTATATGCTACGATAGTTGCTACACATATAAGAACAATACTAATCCAAGTAGATTTCATACCTACAGCAAGACCAGAAATTATAGTAGTTGCTGCTCCACCTTTATTTGATTGTTCAGCAATATGCTTTACTGATTTATAATCTGCAGAAGTATAAACTTCTGTAATCTTTCCTATGATAACACCAACAAGAAGTCCAGCTATTATGGCAATACCATAATTTATATTTCCAAGAATTGTATTTGAAAATAGTAATGCTACTACTACTACAAATGCTGAAGCAACATAAGTACCAAGGTTAAGTGCTTTTTGTGGATTACCATTTCCACGAACAAACTGAGCACCTATAATAGCTGCAATTATTCCACAAGCTGCAAGTATAAATGTGAATAATACTCCTCTATAACCAATACTTTCATTTACTACTGCAAGAGTTACAGCTGAAACTATAGCACCTACATAAGATTCAAACAAATCTGCTCCCATACCAGCAACATCACCGACATTGTCACCAACATTATCAGCTATAACTGCTGGATTTCTTGGGTCATCTTCTGGTAAATCTTCTATAGTTTTTCCTGCTATATCAGCACCAACATCTGCTGCTTTAGTATATATTCCACCACCAACTCTTGCAAAAAGTGCAATAGTTGATGCGCCTAATGAATATCCAGTTAAAATTTCTGCATTACCTGTTATAAAATATATAAGTGAACATCCAAGTAAACCAAATCCAACAACACACATACCCATTACAGAACCACCACGGAATGCTATAAGAAGTGCTTTGTTCATTCCACCTTCTTTTGCTCCATTTGCAGTTCTTACATTTGCCTTTGTAGCTATATTCATACCAAAGTATCCGGCACCGATTGAAAACAATGCACCAAGTAAGAAACTTAAAGCTGATTGTATGCCTGGAGCTGTCTCTGTATTAGTAAATACTGCAATGGCAATAAATAATAACACTATAACTACTGCAAGTATTTTATACTCAGCAAATAAAAAAGCTTTAGCTCCTTCTCTAATACTTACTGAAATCTCTTTCATTTTTTCACTACCCTCTGACTCTTTTGACACAAGAGAGGTAAGGATAAATGCAAACACAAGTGCAAACACTGCAACTACAACAGCAACAAAAAGTGGTGCCTTAATCATATCAAATGTTGCAGGATTTCCATTGAAATTAAAAATACTCATATTTCCTCCATTTTTATAAAGATACAAGTAAAAATATCACTTTTACCTTGTTTTTTGGTTCACCTAATTATAACAAAGTTATATAATTATGTCAATTTTTAGTTATAGGGGATATAAAGTAGCGATATGAAGAACTTGTATAAAAATTACAAAAATTGCCATATTTATTACTTTTTTTATATATCTATTATCTTAATTAAAACTCAAAAACGGTATGGTTCATATTTAATACATATTGATAATTATATGATTTAGCCATTTTTTTTAATATTTCATATTTATCATTATTATTTACATCATTTTCTACATTTTTATTCAAATTCAGTCTTTCACCATCATCAAGCATAACAAATTTTGCACCATATTTTAGGAAATTAATAATAATTTGAATATGTATTCTAATCATATTTTCAGATTTAACTGCATATTTTACCATTTCTTCTAAACAAAATGCTAAATTTTTTGCTATATCACTTGGATAATTCTTATCTTTTGCATATTCAAGTAACTCTTTTGATGCTTCTATAGCCTCATCTTGATCAACTTCCAGATATAGTATATCTCCTTTTTCTTTCTCTTCCTTTGATGCTTTATATGCGATAATACAATATTTTATAATATAAATTAAAGTAACTACTAATGCAGTAAAAAAATATGAATACCAAAAATATTTTCTCCCTATATAAGTATATAGTAAAAATGCAACTATAGGTGTAATTATATCTCCAAAAAATGTAAGCCTTGACATAATTTTAATTTCTTTTTTATCAACAAAATATCCCTGAAATAAAGTATTCAATCCTACAAATATAAAGCATAGTGAATATGCTTTCAATGCTTCAATACCATACTCTGGGATATAACTCACACCATTTATAAAGTAAAAATTTTGAGGGCTTATGCAAATTAAAAATGTAAATGCTCCGACAGCAATAATTATTTGTCTTCCTGCTATTTTTAAAGCATGCTCTACTGCTACTCTATCATCATAACTTAAAAATATACCATTCAGCGGTCCATTTGCATCGGCACTACTTGCTATAAAAACTGTGGCTATGCTTAAACAAAAGTTAAAAACACCATTTACAACACCTCCAGTTTCACCATATAAATGTATTATAAGTCTAAGCATTATATATCCTTCAATAGCACCTGATATTATATTTATAGAATATGGCAAGCCACCAACAATTATTTTTTTTACATCACTAATTCTTAGTTTTACACGATATTTTTTATAAATATTTGTATGCTTTAAAAAATATATTATAGTGATTACTGCACGAATGATACATGCAATAGTAGTTGCAAGACCTGCTCCAAACACACCCATTTTAAAAGCACCTACAAATAATAAATCAAGTAGCAAATTTACCACACCTTCTATAATTGACACATGCATTAAAACTTTCATCGCACCTATTTCTTGCAACTGACAAGCACCTATAGAAGATAATAACTGAAAAGGCATAGAAACAAGCATTACAAGTGCATATATTTTTGCCATATCAAAAGATGATATTCTTAAATTATATGAATGTATAATAAGATGTGTTATTGGAACTTGTATAATTATCAAAAAAACTACTGATACTAATATAACAAATTTCATCGCCTTACCATTATATAGTCGTTCTATTGGATTTGTTCCTATCATAGCATCTGCAAAACTATCAGCAATCCCATGTGCTATAATTGCTATATAAGCACTGAATAAAACTTCTATTGGGACAAATATATTGACAGCTTCAAGTGCCATATCTCCCACAAAATTACCAACCATAAGACCATCTACGGACACTAATAATAGAGTTGACAAATTTGTTATAAATAAAATAGGCACATACTCTAAATATTTCATACGGATTAATGTATCCGTTCTTTTAAATCTGGTTTTTATCTCATCATTACCAAACACTTAATATCTCCAACATAATAACTTCTATTACATTTTATCTGGTATATCAATCGCAAGTATAGACAGTGCATCTCTAATTAACTTGTCAGTTATACTACAAACAATTATATATAAATTTCTTTTATTTGTATCTTTCTCATTAATTATATTATGATCATGATAAAATGAATTAAAATCATTTGATAGTTCATAGATGTATTTGCAAATAATACTTACATCATAGTTTTTATATGCACTAAGCAAAATATCCTCATATTTTATTGCTTTAAGAAAAATGTTATGTATAATACTATCACAATCAACATTTAATTTTGATTCAATATCTATACTTCCAAGTTTTTCAAATATAGATTTAATTCTTACAAGTGTATATAAAATATATGGCCCAGTATTTCCTTGGAATGATAAAAAACTTTCAAGATCAAATACATAATCTCTTGTAGGACTATTTGAAAGATCACCATATTTAAGT
>CADCOW010000059.1 GCA_902803205.1 uncultured Eubacteriales bacterium
GATGCAAATCCAGGTGATAAGACAGCAGAGGCAAAGTTTAAAGAGGCATCGGAAGCATATGCTGTTCTTTCTGATCCAGATAAGAAAAAAGCATATGATACTTATGGTCATTCTGCATTTGATCCTAATTCTGCAGCAGGCGCTGCATCAGGATTTGGCGGATTTGACTTTGGGTCTATGGATTTTTCTGATATTTTCTCTGATTTATTTGGTGGTGCATTTGGAGGAGATTTTGGAGGCTTTTCTTCATTTGGAGGTGGTAGAAGAAGTAGTAGACCAAGACAGGGTGATAGTATAAGGACAAGAGTAAGTATAACATTTGATGAAGCGATGAAAGGGACAAAAAAGCAAATAACTATTCCTTATGATGAAGAATGTAAATCATGTCATGGAAGTGGTGCTAAACCAGGTACAAGTCCAGTCACTTGCTCAAAATGTGGAGGTAGAGGTCAAGTTACAGTGCAACAGAGAACACCATTTGGAATTATGCAGTCAGTATCTACTTGTCCAGATTGTAATGGCTCTGGAAAGGTAATAAAAGAACGTTGTCCAGATTGTAATGGCACAGGTTATAATAAAATTCAAAAAACATTTGAAGTTTCAATTCCAGCTGGTATAGACAATGGACAGTCAGTACGTGTAACTGGAGGAGGTAATCCAGGTGAAAACGGTGGACCAAGAGGAGATTTACTTGTAAATGTTACTGTGTCACAACATCCGATTTTAAAGAGACAGGGTGTAAATATTTATTCAACAGTGTCAATAGATTATCCTACAGCAGTTCTTGGAGGAGAAACAAAAGTAAAAACAGCAGATGGAGATGTTATGCTCACTATAAAACCAGGAACACAGAGCGATACTAAGATGCGACTCAAAGGTAAAGGAGTACCACTCCTTAGAAGTCCAAAAACAAGAGGAGATCATTTTGTAACAATAGTAGTTAATGTCCCAACGAGTCTTACAAAAGAACAAAAAGATGCATTAGAAAAATATAAATCAACATTTAAATAAAATAAGTATTATAAGGTGTGATTAATTAGATTAGTTAAAAATTATGAAAGGTTTAGAGTTATCAAAAAGTTTTTACTATGAATACGGAGAACCTATGCTCATTAATTCATTTCCAAATCTTATGGATAAGATTGCAGTGGGATTAATTGGAGCAGGCTCTGAATGTTTTGCTTATGATGATTCTATATCAACAGACCACGATTTTGATCCTGGGTTTATTATTTTTATAAGTGATGAGATAGATGAAGATACAAAATTTAAGATAGAAAGAGAATATGCTAAATTGCCAAGAACGTATAAAGGATATGAGAGAGCTATTATCTCACCAGTTGGTGGCAATAGACGTGGAGTAAAAAGAGTATCAGATTTTCTAAAAGAAAAAACAGGAACAAGTGATGGGAAACTAAATGTATATGATTGGCTTCATTTAGATGAAGAGTTTTTGGCAGAAATTACAAATGGTGAGATATGGAGAGATGATGGTAAAATTATATCAAATATAAGAATGAAACTTGCCATCTTCCCAGAAGATATAAAATTAAAAAAACTTGCAGGGTCTATACTTATTATGGCTCAATCGGGACAATATAATTATGAGAGATGTATATCACATAATGAATTAGGTGCTTCAAGACTTGCACTTTATGAATTTGTCAATGCAGCTATTCATACTACATTTTTATTAAATGAAGTATATATGCCATTTTATAAATGGAGATTTAGAGCACTTAGAGATTTGTCTTGGCCAAAGAATTTTAAAATTAAAAGTGAGTTAAACTATATAGAAGGGATTGAAGATGATAGTGTAATAGAAGTTCCACTTGAAAAAATGCTTATTTCACTTTTAAATATAAATGATGAAAAATTATTTAGTCATAGTGTAAGTAGAAATATTGATTTGATAGCAAAAGTATTTGTAGATAGATTGAAAAATGACAATTTAACAAGTAGGGATGATATATTTCTTGAATATCATGCTTATGAGATTAATAATAGAATTAAAGATATAAATATAAGAAATATGAACATATTGGAAGGTGTATAATTAATGATAAAAATTTTTGACACTCATGCACACTATGATGATAATATCTATGATGAAGACCGTGAAGTATTGTTTAAGAAAATGTATAAAGACGGTGTGACAGATGTTGCATTAATTGGTGCAAATATAAATGATTCAGAAAAAGAAAAACAAATAGCAAAAAAATATAATGAGATAAATGGAATGCCAAAGTTTTATTATGTAGTAGGAGATCACCCAGATGAGATACCAAAGTTTTATCCAGATAGTAGTGAGGGAATAAAGTATTTAGATAAATTAGAAAGTATATGTTATGATGATAGCAATAAATTAGAGGCGATTGCAATAGGAGAGATTGGACTTGATTATTATGGCGATAGCAAAACAAAAGAAGATTATGAACTTCAAAAAAGTTGGTTTATTGCGGAAGTCAATTTAGCAAAGAAACTTGATTTACCTATTGTTGTACATTCAAGAGATGCTTGTAAAGACACACTTGATATAATTAAAACCTATGCATCTAAAGTGTCCGGAATTATACATTGTTTCTCGTATGAAAAAGAAGTGGCACTTGAATATGCTGATATGGGATTTTGCATTGGTGTTGGTGGAGTAGTTACATTTAAAAATGGTAGAAAGTTAAAAGAAGTAGTAGAGGCTATTCCTATAGAAAATATAGTTACAGAAACTGATGCACCTTGGCTTACCCCTATGCCTTATAGAGGTAAAAGAAATGAATCAAGTTATATAAAATATGTAATTGAAGAAATTGCAAGAATAAAGAAAATAGATGTAGAAACATCTGCAGAAGTATTGTATAATAATGCATTAGAAGTATATGGATTATAACTATGAGAAATAATGTCGATAAAAAATTTGAATTGTGTTATCCTATTATGGAAAGTGATATAACTTTATATGTTGATAAGATTACTTCACTTGAAAAGGATAAAAATGATTTGATAGAACTTAGGATAGATTACTTACTTAATGAAGGTGTTAAGATTGATGAAATTATAAAAATGATTAATTATGTAAGTACATTTAGTAACAAAAAGTTGATAGTGACTATAAGAACTGATAGAGAAGGTGGTAAGTATAATTTAGATGAAAAAAAATACTATGACTATATAGAGAGAATTTATTTAGAAACAAAGGCAGAGTATCTTGATGTAGAGTACAAAATGTATATGTGTAGTGAAGAAAAATATGAAAACTTGTTTAATAATAAGTTAAAGAGAATTATTTTGTCTATACATATATTTGATAAAAGACTATCAAAAAAGGAGTATGAAAAACTATTCCTCAATATGTTAAAGCCAAATATTGATATAGTGAAATGTGCAGTTTATTTAACATTAAAGAAAGAATTATTTGACTATATGATGACAGCAAGAAAGGTAAGTAAAATTATTAAAAATGCTGGGAAAGAGTGTATTTTTATAGCTATGGGTGAAATGGGTAGGCTTTCGAGACTGTGGCCCGAATTTACCAATTCAAAAGTAGTATTTTTGACAACAAATAGTGAAAAAGTTAGTAAAATAGGGCAGTTTACATATGAAAATTTTGTGAAATATCGTAAATTGCTTGAAAAAAATACTAAAAATTGATAAAATATATAGGTTGAGTGTTTATAGACTATTCATAGGCTATTTATTAATTTCGACATTTTATCTAATAAGTTGTAATGGAGAGAAAAATGGTTAAAAATTATAAAAAAATAATATATGTTTTGCTTATGGTATCTATGCTACTTTCTTTAATTTCTTGTGGAAGAAGAAGGCATAAGTGGGTTGAGAAGGGAGCAGAACAGAGTACTGAAAGTATAGCACCAGGGGTACATCCGGAAAGGGGTTCAATAAGTGATGCTACACCTATACAGACAGCAATAATATATGTTCCGCTTGGTATACAGGAAAAGGAAGAAGAGATAACAAATCCAAATGGTACAAAAGTAAAAGTAAAAAAATACGAAAGTAATTATAAAACAGTTTTATATGATTTAAATGAAATTACTCCAGAATCAGTAGATATGGCACTAAAAGATTTACGTGTAATAGGTGAAGATTCAGAATTTTACAAGTTTGAACTTATAGATGATACTGAAAATCAAATATCTGCAGGTCCAGGTGCTACAGGTATGTTGACTAAGAAGGGACTCTTGTCATATGTTGATTATATTTCTTCTCCACTTGATAATTCTGATAATTATGAGGGAAAAAATATCAATAGCAAGGATGCAATAGGAAGGATTGCAGTTGAAGATATAGTTCATTGTTTGACAGAAACTTTTACAACTAACTTCAATATAACATCTTGTGAAGTTCAACTTGTTGGAAAAAATGGAGAAAAACTTGAAGACAATATATAAATTATAATGTAAAGTATATTAGTATATAAAAGAGAACCCAAAAGTTCTCTTTTATTTTAAGGGGAAAGTATGAGTGAAAAGTATTATATTACAACTGCTATAGTTTATACATCAGGTAAGCCTCACATAGGTAATGTCTATGATCCAGTGCTTGCTGATAGTTTGGCAAGGTTCAAAAGAGAACAAGGTTATGATGTATTTTTTATGACTGGAACAGATGAGCATGGAGAAAAAATTGAGAAGAAGGCAGATGCAGAAGGCATTACTCCAAAAGAATATGTAGATAAGATATCAAAGATAGTTAAGGATATTTATGATGAACTTAATATTAAATATGATAGGTTTATAAGAACAACTGATGAAGACCATGTAAAAGCTTGTCAACATATATTTAAGAAATTATATGACAATGGTGATATATATAAAGATACTTACGAAGGTTGGTACTGCACACCTTGCGAATCATTTTTTACAGATTCTCAGCTTGTAGATGGTAAATGTCCAGATTGTGGAAGAGAAGTTTATAAAGCAAAAGAAGAGGCATATTTTTTCAAAATGTCAAAGTATGCAGATAAACTTATTGAATATATAAATAACAATGATTTTATTTATCCAGTAAGTAGAAAAAATGAAATGTTAAATAATTTCTTGTTGCCTGGGCTTAAAGACCTTTGTGTGTCAAGAAGTTCATTTAAATGGGGGATACCAGTAACTTTTGATGAAAAACATGTAATTTATGTATGGCTTGATGCACTTAATAACTATATTACTGGGCTTGGTTATGATGTTGATAATAAGGGAGAACTTTATAAAAAGTTTTGGCCAGCAGATTTACATGTCATAGGTAAGGATATAGTTAGATTTCATACTATTTATTGGCCGATATTCCTTATGGCACTTGGTGAGCCTTTGCCTAAAAAGGTATTTGGACATCCTTGGCTTTTATCAGCAAGCAAAGATTTAGAAGAAGGAAATAAGATGTCAAAATCAAGGGGAAATGTTTTATACCCTGATGATCTTTGTAAGATTTTTGGTGTGGATGGCATAAGATTTTATTTGTTGCACGAGATGCCTTATGATAATGATGGTATAGTTAGTTTAAAACTTATTACAGAAAGATATAATACAGATTTAGCAAATGTTCTTGGCAATCTTGTAAGTAGAACTATTGCTATGATTAATAAATATTATAATGGTGTGCTTGTAAATAAAAATATTAAAGAATCTATAGATGATGATTTGTATAGTACAGTAAATAATTCCATTCAAAAAACTATAAAGTCTGTTGAAGATTTGAAAATACAAGAAGCTGTTGATACTGCATTTGATATATTTAGAAGATGCAATAAATATATTGATGAGACAGAACCATGGGCACTTGCAAAGGATGAAACAAAAGATGAAAGACTTAAGACAGTACTTTATAATTTAGCAGTAAACATATGTAAGGGGGCAAAACTTATATATAGTTTTATGCCTTCAACATCAGAAAAAATACTTAAAATGTTTTCTGTGAATGATATAAGTTTAAATAATCTAACAGAATTTAAAATCGTTGATAATACAGAAGTAACAAAAGAAAAAGAAAACTTATTTGTTCGTCTGGAATTAAGTGATATTGAAGAAAAAATGAATTAGGATGGAAGTATAAATTGGATATATTAAGATGGTTAGAACTAAAAAAACGAGAAATTGGTTTTTCGCATAATGCACTTGTAATAATCGCAATGTTTACAATGTTTCTTGACCATTTTGCACTTATAATTATACAAGGTGGAAAACTTTATGGCTATGACTACACTTTATATCAAAATGCAATTAAACTTCCAGCAGCAAGAATATGGATAATATTATACACTGTGCTTAGATGTATAGGTAGGATTTCTTTCCCAGTATTTTCATTTCTTATAGTTGAAGGATTTAGGAAGTCAAGTAATGTTTATAAATATTTTATGAGAATTCTTATATTTGCCATAATATCGGAATTGCCATTTGATCTTATGGTATTTAATAGAATTAGTATAGAATGTATAAAAGCACAAAATGTATTGTGGACATATTTAGTGGGACTATTGATGCTTTCTATCATAAAACTTATGTCAAGTTTACCAACATTTTTAACTATGATACCTGCAAGTATAGCTTGCGCCATAACATTTTTTTTAAGATCTGATTATTGGTTAGAAGGTATACTACTAATTTATGTATTTTATATATTTAGACACGATTTGAATTTGAAATGCTTGTTTGCTCTTATAGTTACATTTTTATCAACCATAGAAAAGTATTATGGATTAGGAGTCTTGTCAGTATTCTTTATATATTTTTATGATGGAACTAAAGGACAATTAGATTTAAAAAAGATACATTATATTTTTTACCCATTACATATAGCTATATTATATTTTGCACTATATATTTCAAATGTTTATAATTAGGCGAGAGCCAAAGGAGGATTTATGATAATAGAAACATTAAAAAAAGATATGATGTCAGCAATGAAGGAGAAAAATCAAGAAAAGAAGAATGCAATTTCTTCACTTATTGATGCTGCAAAAAAGATAGTAATTGATAAAGGTGGAGATAGAGTAAATATCCCAGATGATATAGTAAATTCTGTAATATTGAAAGAATTGAAAACTATAAAAGAGCAAATAGATACTTGCCCAAGTGATAGGACAGATTTGCTTACTGAATTTAAGAATAGATATGCCTTTGTAGAAGCATATGCACCAAAACTTATGAGCAAAGAAGAAATTATGAAACTCATAAATGATAAGTTCAAAGAAGTAGTGGCAAGTAAAAACAAAGGTCAAATAATGAAAAACTTGATGCCTGAACTTAAAGGTAAAGCAGATGGCAAACTTATAAATGAGATTGTTGAAGAATTATGCAAATAAAAATACTTCATAAAGATAACATTGATGAAAAATTGAAAACAAGAAAACTTTATGAAGAAAATTTTGATATAGGTGACAAAGATTTTGTTGATTACTATTATGAGACGATAATAAAGAGAAATGAAGTAGTTGTGATGGAAGATAGTGGTACTGTCATTTCTATGGTTCATTTAAATCCATATGAGTATAATATATGTGGTGATATAAAAAATATACATTATTTAGTTGGGATAGCAACAAGAAAAGAGTATAGAAATAAAGGATATATAACTAAGACATTGAATTTTGCTATAAATTATCTAAATGAGTTAAAAGAGCCATTTTGTTTTTTGGTTCCAGAAAATAAGAACTTAGAAAAGTTTTATCAAAGGTTTGGATTTGAAAGAGTTTGTAGATTTAATATTGATAAGTTTTCAAAAGAAAAATATGATATATATCCTGTAAATACTGTTGAGTATGACAACTTAATGAAAAAAGAACAAGAATTTTTATTGGTATCAACAGATGAGTATAAGAAGGAACTTAGCGAAAAGAATGTAATTGTAAAAATGCTTAATAACAATTTGAACTTATCTATTGAAAAACTAAGAAATAAAAGAATTTATGTGTGTCAAGAGGTATAAATGTTAGATTTTAAAAAACTGACAATGGATGATATAGAGATAGTTAGACCATATTTTGAGATGTCAAGAAGTAACAACTGTGATAATACAGTAGGTGGCTCAGTGATGTGGGCAGACTTTTTTGACACGAATTATACTATAAAAGAAAAAACTCTTATCTTTAAAGTAAAGTTTTTTGATAAAGGTGAATGTTTTACAGTGCCTATCGGAGAGTCGGTAGGTCATGGGCTTGATTTAATTTGTGAATATTGTAAAGAAAAGTCTATTCCTATGCAATTTGTTACTGTGACAGATAGAGATTTGGCAGTGTTAGAGCAAAAATATAGTGTTGAGAAAACATTATTAAGTGATTGGTCTGACTACATATATAATGCAGAAGACTTAATTAGTTTAACAGGACGAAAATACCACGGTCAAAAGAATCACATTAATTCTTTTAAAAAAACATATCTTAATTATATATTTGAAGAAATAATTGAAAGTAATATTGTTGAGGTAAAAGATTTTATTGAAGAATTTGCAAAAAATGAATCAAAAGAATCAATATTATTTGAGGAAGAATTAAAAAAGACAAAAGAAGTACTTGAAAACAATGATAAATATAAATTTTTTGGTGTGATGCTAAAAGTTGAAGGTCAAATTGTAGCATTTAGTATGGGTGAAAGAGTAAAACATACTTTATTTGCTCATATTGAAAAGGCGGATAAGACAAAAAGAGGTGCATATCCTATGATTATGAATGAGTTTGCTAAAAGATATGGTAAGGATATGTATTATATCAATAGAGAAGAGAATGCAGGAGATAAAGGACTTGAAAGTTCAAAATTACAATACCATCCCTGTACAATATTAAATAAATATTACGTTATAGTTAATTGCAAGAGATGCGAGGAAATATAGATGTATAGGATTGGTGAAGGATATGATGTTCATAAACTTGTTGAAGGTAGAGATTTAATTCTTGGAAATGTTAAAATTCCATATGAAAAAGGGCTTCTTGGTCATAGCGATGCTGATGTTTTATTACATGCAATTATGGATTCATTACTTGGTGCTATGGCGCTTGGTGATATAGGTAAATATTTTCCAGATAGTGATATGAAATATAAAGGGGTCAACTCCATAGAATTATTAAGAGAAGTAAAAAAGATTTTAATTGATTATGCTGATAAGAGAAATCAAAAGATAGATATATGTAATATTGATGCAACTATAATCTGCGAGAGACCAAAACTTAGAAATTATATTGATGAGATGAGAAAAAATATTGCAGAGGCATTGTCAACTGACATAGATAGAGTTAGTGTGAAGGCAACAACTGAAGAAGGTCTTGGATTTACAGGCATAGGACTTGGTATAGCCACAAAAGCAATATCACTTATTGAGATTAAAAATGTAACAGCAACAAGGTTATAATGGAGGCTAATTATTATGAAAATTTTTAATACATTATCAAGAAAGAAAGAAGAATTACAAACTATAGAACCAATGAAGATAAGAATGTATGTTTGTGGACCTACAGTATATGATTTTATTCACATTGGCAATGCAAGACCAATGATAGTCTTTGATACATTTAGAAGATATATGACATTTCTTGGTTATGAAGTTAATTATGTATCAAATTTTACAGATATAGATGATAAGATAATAAATCGTGCAAATGAACTCGGTATAAGTGCAGAAGAACTTGCAAATCGTTTTATAGATGAATGCAAAAAAGATATGCAAGGTATGAATGTTATGCCTGCCACAACTCATCCACTCGCTACAAAAGAAATAGATGGTATGATAAAACTTATAAAAGACTTAGTTGACAAAGGTTATGCCTATGTAGCAAAAGATGGTACAGTTTATTATGATACTACAAAATTTAAAAATTATGGTAATCTTTCTCATAAGAATCTTGATGACTTACAGTCAGGTTTTAGAAATCTAAAAGTATCTGGAGAAGAAGATAAAAAAACATTTACAGATTTTGTTCTTTGGAAACCTAAAAAAGAAGGTGAACCATATTGGGAGAGTCCTTGGGGTGATGGAAGACCAGGTTGGCATACAGAGTGTTGTGTCATGGCACCTAAATATTGCAATGGAACACTTGATATACATGCAGGTGGAGAAGACCTTGTATTTCCACATCATGAAAATGAGATAGCACAGTATGAGCCATTATATGGTGTACCATATGCAAAATATTGGATGCACAATGCATTTTTAAATATCAACAATCAAAAAATGAGTAAATCTCTTGGTAATTTTCATACAGTAAGAGATGTGTTAGAAAAATTTGATGGCAAGGTATTAAGACTATTTATGCTTTCAACTCATTATAGAGCTATGCTAAATTTTTCATTTGAACTTATGGAATCAAGCAAAGCAAGCCTTGAAAGAATTGAAAATTGTGTAAATAATATAAAATTTATTTTAAAGAATAAAGGTGTCACAGTTGTAGCTGACACTAAATTAGAGAATATAGATGACTTTAATGAATTAGTAGTTGATATAAAGACAGACTCTGAACTTATAAATGGAGAGTTAGAAGCATTTGATAGAATATGTGAGTATATAAAAGAGTTTTTTGATAAAATGGATGATGATTTAAATACAGCTGATGCAGAAACTCAAGTTTATGAGATAGTAAGAGTAATAAATCAAACTGTAAATGAAAATAGTTCTATATCATTTTTAAATTCTTCATTACTCATCGTAGAAACTTTACTTAACATACTGGGAATTGATTTAAATAATATTACAACAGTGGGAAGTGATATAGATGAAACTTTAATAGAAAAAATGATATTAGAAAGAGCAGAAGCAAAGAAAGCAAAAGATTTTGCTAAAGCGGATGAAATAAGAAAAAATTTACTTGATATGGGAATAGAACTGGAAGATACAAGACAAGGTGTTAAATGGAAGAAAGTTTAAAACTATTACTAAGTGATTTAAAGAAAATATTTATTGATGATAAATTGGAAGATGTGCAAAATGAGCAAGTTTTAAAACTTGCATTTGTAGGTGACACAATATTTGATTTGTTTACGAGAGATTATTTACTTAGAAAATATTATAATAAAATAAAAATTAGTGAAGTGCATAAAAAAAATACTGAATTGGTATGTGCTAAAAATCAATCAATGATTGCTGATACTCTTGTAAATGATTTTTTGACAGAAGAGGAAATAAGTTATTTTAAACATGCGAGAAATGCACACTCTCATTCTAAATCAAAAAATTCTTCTATTGTAGAGTATAGAAAGGCAACCGGACTTGAAGCATTGCTTGGATTACTTTTATATAAAGATGAGAAAAGGTTAATGCAGGTATTAGAAAAAATTGCAGTTATAATAGAATCATCATAATTATTTTACATTGTTTATTGATAATGTGTATTTGCACTCATGGCGGAATTGGCAGACGCGTATGTTTCAGGTACATATGAGAAATCGTAGGGGTTCAAGTCCCCTTGAGTGCATAAATAGATAAATGAATATAGGAAAAAATGCTGAAAATATAATAGAAGGTAAAAATGCAGTGTTGGAAGCTTTTAATGCAGGTCGTGGCATTAAAAAAATTTTTGTTTTAAATGGAACTAAAGATGATAAAATAAATAACTTAATTAATGATGTAAAGAAAACAGGAACTATTGTTAAATTTATTGATAGAGATGAACTGGATAAGATGGCAGAAACTAAATCGCATCAAGGAATCATAGCAGAAGTTGAAGATTATAGGTATGTAGAAGTTAGTGATATATTAGAATATGCTAAAAGTAAGGGTGAAGAACCATTTGTAATATTACTTGATGAAATAGAAGACCCACATAATTTTGGAGCTATTATTCGTTCAGCTGAGTGTGTAGGAGTGCATGGAATAATAATTAAGAATAGAAATCAAGCAATGGTTACATCAACAGTAGTGTCGGCATCAGCTGGTGCAAGTGAATATATGAGAATAGCAAGAGTCAATAATCTTAGTAAGACTATTGATGAATTAAAGAATGAAGGTATGTGGTTTGCCTGTGCTGATATGGATGGAAACCTTATGACTGAAACTAATCTTAAAGGTAGCGTAGGACTGGTGGTGGGGAATGAAGGTAGTGGTGTATCAAGACTTGTAAAAGAAAAATGTGATTTTGTTGTTAAAATTCCTATGAAAGGGCATATAGATTCATTAAATGTGTCAGTTGCTACAGGAGTATTACTTTATGAGATTAATAGACAAAGAAATATTTAAAAAAATAGTTGCATATATGTTGCTTATAAGTATGAGTATTATTTTCTCATGCTCAAGTGAACCAGTTATAAAATATGGTGTTGAGGTTGTTGAAACTGAAGAAAGTGATGCCATAGAGTTTTCATTTGAAAAAAAAATAGATACCGAACAAAAATCAAAAGTAGTAACTAAGAAAGAAAGAGATTTTCAAATATCAGAAAAAATCACGAACTTGATTTCAAAAAGAACAAGACCTGCCAGAAAAATAAAAGGAGTTTATCTCCCTGCATATGTAGCAGGTAAAGCGGAAAGATTTAATCCTATTTTTGAAAACATAAAAAAATCATGTATCAATGCAATAGTGGTTGATGTAAAAGATGAATTAGGAAGAATTACTTTTAATATAGATAGTGATTATGTGAGAAGTTTGGGTACTACAAGAGAAGCTCAAATAAAAGACATAGATGCATTTGTCAAACTTTGTAAAGAACACGATATTTATCTTATAGCAAGAGTTTCTTCGTTTTTTGATAAATATGTAAATAAAAATACTTCACATTTCTTTTTGAAAAGAACAGATGGAAAATATTATAAAGATTATAAAGGCTGGTATTGGCTTAATCCATATAATGAAGAAGTAAAAAAGTATTTGATTGAGATTGGAAAGGGTTGTGCTAAAGCAGGATTTGATGAAGTGCAGTATGACTATTTTAGATTTTCTGGTGAATCAAACTTAAGAAGAGTTGAGTTCCCTGATGAGATGACAAAAGGAAAATCAAGGATAGAAATTATAACGGAACTTGCACAAGAAATTTATCAAGCATTAATTTCTGAAAATATATATGTATCTATAGATGTATTTGGTGCAATTATGAATTCTTATGGTGACCAGGATAGTATAGGACAAGATTATACAACCTTACTTAAATATACTGATTATTTATGTCCTATGATATATCCATCTCACTATGCCAATAAAACATTTGGGCTTGAAGTGCCAGACTTAAAACCGTATGAATCAATAAAAGGTGCTCTTGATACATCTGACAAGACAATAGCAAGAGCTAAAGATGAATATACTCATTTTGGGATTGTAAGACCTTGGCTTCAAGGCTTCACGGCAAATTATATTCCAGAATATAGAACTTATGGTGTAGATGAATATAAAGAACAAATTAAAGCTGTAGAAGAAAGTGGCGGAGAAGAGTGGTTATTTTGGAACCCAGGTGGATCATATAAGTGGGAAGCATTTATAGATGAAAGTATAAGTGAAAGTGAGAAAATTACTGATAAAGAAACTACTGCGAGTTAATAATGTCAGATTTTAATATAGAAGAAGAATTAAAAAAATTACCAACTTCTCCAGGAGTCTATCTAATGCATAAGGCTACAGGAGAAGTTATTTATGTTGGGAAAGCAAAGAATTTAAAAAATAGAGTAAAACAGTATTTTTCTCCTTCGTATAAAAAGACATCAAAGATAGAACAAATGGTTTCTAATATTGATAGATTTGAATACATAGTAGTAGATAATGAATTGGAAAGCTTAATATTAGAATCAAATTTTATAAAAGAATATAGACCAAGATATAATACTTTACTTAAAGATGATAAAAATTATCCATATATAAAATTGACTACTGATGAGACATTTCCAAGAGTATTTATGGTTCATAGAAAGGCAAAAGATAAGGCAACATATTTTGG
Source organism: uncultured Eubacteriales bacterium (assembly GCA_902803205.1). Taxonomy (GTDB): domain Bacteria; phylum Bacillota; class Clostridia; order Lachnospirales; family Lachnospiraceae; genus UBA3633. The sequence continues at coordinate 13,848 of CADCOW010000059.1, forward strand.
ACCATATATATCAAGTACTATTATCAAGGAAGCTCTTGACTATATAAAAGAAAATTATAAACTTAGACTTTGTAAACTTGATTTAGATAAGGCAAAAAAAACAAGTTATAAGACTTGCCTTTATTATCATTTAAATATGTGTAGTGCACCTTGTATAAATAAAGATGTTGATACCTATATGAAAGAAGTAAAAGAAGTAAAAGACTTTTTAAGTGGAAACACTAAAGATATTATAAAAGCACTTGAAATTAAGATGAATGAATTGGCTGACAAAAATGAGTTTGAAGAAGCCATAAAATATAGAGAGCGAATTAGAACTATAGTGGAAATAACTGAGAAACAAAAGATAGACAGCAAAGAAGAATTTGACAAAGATATAATTGGAATGTATAGAGAAAAAGATATTGCTATGATACAAATTTTTGAAGTGAGAGATGGTAATATAATAGATAGAAATACCAATATTTTAAACATAGATGCAAATGATACGGATTCTGATATTATATCAAGTTTTATAAAACAGTATTATAATGAAACATATTTTTTACCAAAGGAAATTTTTATACCTTGCGATATTGAAGAAAAAGAATTATTTGATGAATGGTTATCAAGGGATAAGAAAAAGTGTAAACTTGTAGTTCCAAAAAAAGGTAGTAAAGATAAATTGGTAAAACTTGCCTCACTTAATGCTAAAATACAATATAATCAAAAAGTAGCAAGATATGTGAGAGAAGAAAAAGAACTTGCAGTTGCCTATGATGATTTGAAAAAGATGACTGGTGTTAATGAAATAAAAAGGTTGGAGTCATATGATATATCCAATACTTCTGGCGTATTGAATGTGGCTTCAATGGTAGTGTGGGAAGGTAAAGGATTTAAGAAAAATGATTATAGAAAGTTTAAAATAAAAACAGTTTCTGGACCTGATGATTATGCTTCGTTAAATGAAGTAATACATAGAAGAATTGAAAGATATGAAAAAGATGATGCAAAATTCAATAGTCTTCCTTCAATATTTTTAATAGATGGAGGACTGGGACAAGTTAATGTAGTAGAAGAAGTATTAAAAGAATATATGATAGATATTCCCGTTATGGGTATGGTGAAAGATGATAATCATAGAACGAGAGGACTTATATATAGTGGAATAGAGATAGATTTAAATGATTACAAAGAATTATTTAGACTTATAACTAAAATTCAAGATGAAACTCATAGATTTGCCATAGAATATCATAGATCACTTAGAAGTAAGGAAATGTTGTCATCATGTACAAAAGAGAAAAAACAAAAAAAATAAAAGTTGGTAATATAAGTATTGGGCATAGTAAGAGTGTTATTATTCAGTCTATGTGTAATATTAAAACTTTTGATGTTAAAAACACTGTAAAACAAATAAAAACATTGGAAAATGCAGGTTGTGAGGTGGTGAGAGTTAGTATACCTGATGAAAAAAGTGCTATGGAGATTGAAAGGATTAAGAATCAGATTGATATACCACTGGTTGCTGATATACATTTTGATTATAGACTTGCTTTGATGGTAGCAGAAAGAGGCATTGATAAAATAAGAATCAACCCTGGCAATATAGGTGACAAATCAAATATAAAAAAAGTAGTTGACATATGTAGAAAAAAGAAAATTCCTATAAGAATAGGAGTTAATAGTGGGTCTTTGAGTAAAAAAATTCTTTATAAATATGATGGAAAAGTTACAGCAAATGGGCTTTTTGAATCTGCAAGAGAAAATGTAAGGCTATTAGAAGAGTTTGATTTTTATAATACTATAGTATCTATAAAATCATCAAATGTAATGATGGCAATAGATGCATATAAATTATTTGCAAAAAAATATGATTATCCTCTTCATATAGGCATTACTGAAGCAGGTACAATTAAGTCTGGAAGTATTAAATCAAGTATAGGACTTGGAATTTTATTATATGAAGGAATTGGAGATACTATGCGAGTTAGTCTTACAGGTGATCCAGTACAAGAAATATATACATGTAAAAAAATTCTTGAGAATCTAAATTTAAGGAGTGGGGGGATAGACATTGTGTCTTGTCCTACTTGTGCAAGAACAAGCATTGATTTAGTGAAAATAGCAGAGATTGTTGAAGATAAATTAAATAGTAAAAAGTATGATGAAATGTTTAAAAAATCAAATAAAAAGAAGTATAAAGTTGCTGTTATGGGCTGTGCTGTAAATGGTCCAGGGGAAGCAAGAGAGGCTGACATAGGTATAGCAGGTGGCAATGGAGAAGCAATATTATTTAAAAAAGGCGAAGTAATAAAAAAGATGAAAGAAGAGAATATAGTTAAAGATCTTTTAAAAGAAATTGACAAGGATTTGAATGGAAACTAATAAGATAAAAAAAGAAAAAGTATATGTGGTAGCTGGTCCTACTGCTGTTGGAAAGACAAAATACTCTATAGAACTTGCAAAAAAAATTGGTGGAGAGATAGTATCACTTGATTCAGTGCAAGTGTATAAACATCTTAATATTGGATCAGCAAAGATATCAAAAGAAGAGATGGATGGAATAAGCCATTATATGATTGATGAAGTAGAGCCAAGTGTTAATTTGAATGTTAAAGAGTTTAAAGATAGAGCAAACATTTATATCAAAGATATATTAAAAAGAGGTAAGGTGCCAATATTAGTAGGTGGGTCAGGATTTTATATAAGAGCTATACTATATGATACTGACTTTTTAGAAGAAGATAATAATGAGATTATAAAAATAAGAAAAAGATTAAGTGATGAGCTTGAAATAAATGGAATAGACTATTTATATGAAAAATTGAAGAAAATTGATATAGAATCTGCTATGATAATACCAAAAGAGAATGTAAAAAGAGTTATTAGAGCTATTGAGTTTTATGAAATACATAACTTCCCTATTTCAAAGCATAATTTGGAAGAAAAAATGAAAGAAAGTTGTTATGAGTATGACTTTTATGTTCTAAATATGGATAGAGATAGACTATATGAGAGGATAAATAAAAGAGTTGACAAGATGATAGCTAATGGATTGCTTCTTGAGATAAAAGAACTTATAAATATGGGATTAAGTAGTGATTTAAATTCTATGAGAAGCATTGGATATGCAGAACTATATGATTTTGTTAAAAAAAATGATTTTATAAAAGATATAAACAACTTAAAAGAGAGTGAAAGAGAAGAGTTAGATTATTTGATAGAAAAGATAAAACAGCATTCAAGAAACTATGCTAAAAGACAACTGACTTGGTTTAAGGCACAAAAAAATATTATTTGGATAGGGAGATGAAATAAAATTTTAAAAAAATGATTTTTTTGAGATTATTATTGACAAAAGTTGAATTTTTTTTTATAATTCTACTATAAGATTTCGTAGGAGGAATTTATGGATAGTGGTTATAATTTACCAGATTTAAACAAAGCTTTTGAAATGATATTTAAAGGAATCTCAGCAGAAGGCAAAGAAAAGGCTCCTGCGAGAAAACCAGAGGAAAAGAAACCCGCAACGAAAGTTGCTAAGAAAACTGTAGCAAAGAAAAAAGCTACAACAAATAAAAATGAAAAGAAGGTAAAGAAAATGGTAGTAAAAAAAGCAGTAAAGAGAGCTGTTAAAAAAGCAGTAAAGAAAGTAGCTAAGAAAGCTGTTAAAAAGGCAGTAGCAAAGACAGTAGCAAAGAAGCCAGTAAAGAAAGCAGTTAAAAAAGCAGTAGCAAAGAAAGTAGTAAAGAAAGCAGTTAAAAAAGCAGTAGCAAAAAAGAAATAAGATTAATTTTTAAATTAGCAAGACTTAGGTCTTGCTTTTTTTTTCCTTTTTTGATATTTTATACTTGTGATTAAAGAAATTAAAAAAGAGTATATAGAGAGAATGAAAAATGATCTCAACAGTTTAGATTTTGAAAAATATTTAAATTGTTTAGAATTATGTACAACTCACGGTATGACAATAAATTTGAATATACTTAAAATGTCAAGTATAGATTTGAATTATGTGATTGATAAATTTAAACTCATAGAAGTATTTAAAAATGAAAATTATGCTTATTATACATACGATAAGGAAAAGCTGGCAGACTTTGGTATATATCCTGGAAAAGATCCATTATATCATGCAGGATTATATTATATACAGGAACCAAGTTCAGCAAAAGTATTGTCTGAAGTTCAGTTTGAGACATCTGATATAGTTTTGGATTTGTGTGCGAGTCCTGGAGGCAAAAGTATAGAAGTTTTATATTCTTTAGATAAAAATGCAGGTGGATTTTTAGTATCCAATGAGGTAAATTATAAAAGAGTGAAAATTTTAAATTCCAATATTGAAAGAATGGGATTTGAAAATGTAGTTATTACAGCATCAAAATCTTCTGAATTATTAAAATGTTTTAATAATTATTTTGACAAGATAATAGTAGATGCTCCATGTAGTGGCGAAGGTATGTTTAGAAAAAGTGAAGAAGCAAGAATACAATGGAGTTTTTCACTTGTTAGGAGTTGTTCTAATATTCAAAAAGAGTTATTGGATGATGCTTATAATATGCTTAAAGATGGAGGAATACTGATATATAGCACTTGTACTTTTTCAAAAGAAGAAGATGAAGAGGTTGTAGATTATTTATTAAATAAGTATAGTGATTTAGAATTGATTAAAATGGAAAAGAATTATCCTTTTAATTCTATAGGTGAAGGTCAGTTTTATTCTATAATAAAAAAGAAAGGTTTAAGTGTTAGTAAAACCGTAGCCCCTAAAATGATGGATTTAGAAAGTATTAATGTAATTAGATATGGTGTAAGAGAGTACGAGGAAGAGAGTATAAAAGAGCAAAATAATAAAGGTAGTATAAATAAAAAGTGTAATAAAAAAAATATAATGAAACCTACACATGAATCTACTCATATAAATGATGTAAGGTTTAACAATATAGTGGATTTAGATGATATTGAAATCTATAAGTATTTAAAGGGTGAAACTATAAAAAAAGATTTAAATTTTAATGGTTATTGTAAAATTACATATAAAAATATGGGTATAGGTTTAGCTAAATATGTAAATGGTGTACTTAAAAACCATTATCCTAAAGGATTAAGGCTCATATAAAAAAGCACTGACAATGTATCAGTGCTTTTTTTTGCGTCCTTGGGCGGAGTCGAACCGCCGGCATTCCGCTTAGGAGGCGGACCCTCTATCCTACTGAGGTACAAGGACTAACTTTTAAGTTTACGTCTTAATCTAAATAAGAATTTATTTATTTGAATATTAGTATTGCTTAAAACTTTTACATATAAGAAAGATGATATAGCAATTATAAGTACAAATATTATAATAATTAAAAATACTGTAATTAATGTGTTGGAAATCACTAAATTTCCATTATTATTTCTATAGATAAGAGCACTTGTAGGGTTCTTTTGAGTAATAGTATTATTAGTAACTGAAGTATCGGTCTTTTCTTCAAGCGCCTTACTAAGGTTTAAATATACAGTGTATATAGATTCTATTTCTTTAAAATTTCTTCCTTCTAAAGTACATTTTCCTACCAGTATATTATTTAAATGATAAGTAATTGAACCTATAGCATATGGATTATAAGGATCATCTATTTGAAATGAAATCTCTGAAGTAACTTTATTTTCATCTATATTTTTAGGAAGAGTAATGTGAGCATTTTCATTACAAGTTATGTTTAACGCTTCTATTAGATTTACATCATTAATAGAAATGTTGCTTATGGAATCACTAAATCTTTTGTCAAATTTTTTTATGCTCAGTGATTTATAATTATCAAAGTGAAAATCAAAAAGTTTTTTTGTTTCATTAAATCTAATCTTATCTGAAGATGCACCAAGAACAACACAAATCAAATTCATATCATTTTTTCTTGCACTTGCTGCCAAATTGTATCCTGCAAGTTTTGTGTGACCAGTTTTTCCAGAAGTTGCACCATTATAATAATAACCACTACCAGGAACTATTATGCTATTTGTATTTAATACTTGGTTGTTTGAATTATCAGGGTTTTTAAATCTTCTAATTGGAGCGTGTCTATATGATATAGAAGAAGATATTTGATAAAATATTGGGTAAGTCATAGCATATTGTAAAATTTTAGCCATATCATATGCTGTGGTATATTGGTTATCATCGTGAAGACCAGATGGATTTACAAAGTGAGTATTCTTTAGCCCAAGATTTTCTACTTTCTCATTCATAAGAAGGACAAAATCATTTATTGAACCAGCGACATATTCTGCGAGTGCATTTGCGACATCATTTGCAGAAGGTAGAAGCAAAGAATATAGACAATCTTTTATTGATAATTGATCTCCAGCACTTGCTCCAATAGTTACAGAATTTCTATCTATATCTTTTGTGACTGCTGTATATGAAAAATTAACTAAACTATCATAATTACCTTTTACATAGTCAAATACAATGATTGCTGTCATTATTTTTGCAAGAGATGCAGGATAAAGTCTTTTATCTTGGTTATATGAGTATAGCATTTTAGAAGAATCGGCATCCATAACTACAGCAGCTTTAGAAGATATTTCTTCATTGTAATATGGCCAACCATTTTTGTCGTCAGCAAAAATAGGAACTATATTACTCAAAATAGTTACAAATAATAAAGTTATTGATAATATTTTTTTAATCCTCTTCATAAGAAACAAATACTATTTTAACTGTAAATAAATCTTGGATACTGTTTATTTCAAGTTTACCATTCATAGATCTAATTAAATTTTCTGATATTGAAAGTCCAAGACCAAATCCTTCAGTTGACCTTGACTTATTTCCTCTTACAAATCTATCTTTTAAAGTATCAGGGTCAACTTCTATTTTTTCTTTTTGTATATTCTTAATAGAAACAATGATTTTACTCTTAATTGATTCTAAGTCAACATAGACTCTTGAATTTTCAAGTGCATATTTATAAATATTGGTAAATAAGTTTTGGAAAACTCTATAAAGTTGAGAACTATCTGCGAGAATAAATAATTTTAATGTATTATTTGTGTATATTACTTTTATATTTTTCTCTGCAAGTTTCTCTTCAAATTCTGCTATAACTTGAGTTATGAAAGCATTTAAATCAAGTTTTGTCATATTGAGTTCTACATTTCTAGATGTCAATTTGCTATCAAATATCAAATCATTGATTAAATCATTTAATCTATGTGATTTATTGACAATAGTTTTTGAATACTCTTCAAGATTACCCATCATTTCTTTTGATGGATTACTAATTTCTTCTGATATGAGTTCAGTATAATTAAGTATAGATGTAAGAGGAGTTTTAATATCATGAGAAACATTTGCTATAAGCGAGGTTCTCATTTCATTTGACTTTACTTGAGCATCAAGAGCTTTATTGAACTCATATTCTAAAATTAATATATATACTATGAAACCTATTGTGGCAAGTAACATTACTATACCTGTGATTAAAATTCTAAAATCATGTGTTATTGAGAATAAATATATAAGGTATATAGAAAGTATGATAAGTATGATGACAGGAATAAATATAGCAAAAAAGAATGCGGTTGAACTAATCTTTATAGTGCCAGTTTCATAGTTTTCTTTTACTTTATTTATAGTTGTAAGTGTCAAAGTGTCATTTGCATATTTTGAAGCGTATATAAGTATAAGTAGTAGTGTAGTAGTATATATAATTAGCAAGTTTATATTGATTCTTACAGGAGATATATTATATGCTGAAAATATATTTGATATTAAAAGTCTATCATTTAAAAATAAAAGTGAAGTAGTCAAAGTGACATAACATATAAAGTAAAATTCTGCTGGCAATACATAAAAAAGTCTTTTCGATTCATCAACAGTTTTTTTTGTTGCAAGTACAAACATAACTGTAAGAAACAATGAAATGAGAAATATCAATGAAGAATATATAATAATAGTAATAAGGATTGCACACTTATTTTTTCTATGTGAATATACATCATAATAGGCTTTTAATAAGTCGTTTGCTTGATATTTATCATCTATAAGTACTTGCAAAACAAATTCTTGATCTAAGATAGGATTGAGTGATTTTATATATTTTATATTAGTCTCAGAATTATTTTTTGATATATTGGTGCTTATGATATTATCTTTACTAATTAAAAACAAAAAGTGATTGTTTATAGACATATCCTTTTCGGTGATATCTGCATTTTTATATTCTTTTGCATAGTTTTCTAATGAGTCAAAATATGTAAGGTGATATTTAAAATTTGTAGCATTGTCATTTAGATTAAATTTACATCTATGATACTCTGCTAAATTATACATAAATTCAAGTGAAAAGTCTTCTTCTGTCATAACTCCTGTGCGAAGTTTTGAAGGATAAGTTTTAAATGTAAAATTGTATGAAACATTTGATGAAAATGGAACAACTGAATGGTCAACTATTTGTTCAACATTAAAATTATTGTCTATGTATAGCCCATGAACTTTTGTTGCTTGATTAAGACAATCTCTTATGTTCCATTTTTTAATTTGATTATTTTTGTCAATTGTTTCTGCAACAATTAAAGAATAATTAAGTTCATCATTTAATTCAAAACAATTCTTAAGTGTAACTAATTTAAAGATATCATCTATATTGTTATTTATTATATCGTAAAATTCATCAGTTTGTTCAAAAGAAGGAGAATTTAACACTTCTACAAAAGAATTGTTTGGATATTCTACTTGAAGTATAGAAAGAGATATGACAGTTACTATAGCTACAACTATATTTATCATTGCTACAATGAATTTTCTCATAAATTAAAGAGCCTCCATTTTATAACCGATACCCCAAACTACCTTTATATATTTTGGTTCGCGAGAATCTTTTTCAATTTTTTCTCTTATGTGACGAATATGAACTGCTATGGTGTTTTCAATATTGTAGGCTTCACTTTCATTCCAAACTTCTTTATATATATCGTTTGAAGATAAAACCTTACCAGCATTTTTTATGAAATAAACAAGAATTTTATATTCAATAGGAGTGAATTTTACAGGCTTATTTCTTATTGTTACAGTTTTTGTATCTTGGTCTACTTTTATATTCCCAATTTTATATTCTTTCTTTTCGGTTTTTTCAATAGTTGTAGAACTTCTTTTTATGATAGATTTGATTCTTGCTTTTAGTTCAATCATCTCAAAAGGTTTGGTCATATAGTCATCACCGCCAATATTTAAACCAAGTACTTTATCGTTAAGTTCAGATTTTGCACTTAAAAAAATGACAGGGACATCACTTATTTCTCTTATTCTTTCAACAGTTTTGATTCCATCTTCACCAGGCATCATTATATCCATAATCATCAAATCAATATGATTTTTACCAAGTGCATCTATGGCTTCTTTGCCATTAAAACACTTTATAACTTTGTAACCATCATGTTTTAATGAAATTGCTATAGATTCATTGATGTCAATATCATCATCACATACAATAATTTGAATAGTATTTTTATTCATTTTAACCCCCTCGTTAATTTTCCTTCACTATCAAATATTCTAAATCCTACTATAAATCTTTCACGCCACCATTCATCTAAATCTCTATGGACAACTTTACCATTGGATGAAGAAGCATCAACTATAGTTTCATTTTCTGCAACTATACCCATATGTCCATTTATGATTAGTAAATCACCAGGAAGTAAATCTTCAAATTTTTCTATTCGCTCAAATTGTGTGGAGAAACGCCAATTATATGTGGTCATATAGCTGACATTCACCCCTACTTGATTGAGACACCAGAATACAAAACCAGAACAGTCAAATGTATTCGGACCGCGACTACCCCATACATATTTGCTTCCAAGTTTTAGCATTGAAACTTTTATTAGGTCGTCAATAGTTCCGATGTTTTGTGTTTGTTCAAGTTGCTTTTGTTTTTCAATAGTATCAAGTACAGATTGTTTTATAAACTTGAGCGGTTCTTGTTCTGATGGGATAGCTAATTCACTATTTAATAAAACATTTGTTATACCATTGATTGAACCAGTTACTTCTAGACCATTTGCTTCTTGAAACATAGCCACTGCTTGGGCGGTAAACTCACCATAGTAGCCTTTTGCCTGGGCAGGATCTAAATAGTTTAATGCAATAAGTCTTTGTTGGACAACTTTTACATATTTATTTCTTTGACCTAAAAATAATGCAAAAGGTCTGGCATATTTTGAATCAAGTGAAAATTTTGTTGATGGACCAATAAGACCATCTGCATATTGAGAGTTGTTAAGTTGATATTCTGCTACAGCAGTTTTAAAATCATCACCATATATGCCATTACATTCACCAAAATAATATCCAAGTTCTCTAAGTCTTAATTGATATTTGGTAATAATATCAGGACTTGATTTTTTATTTATAGTATATGCTTTTACATTTTCACTATATAAAAAGTTGAGTGTTTCAAGATTAATAGTGCCAGTCTGTGGAAGCCCATTACTTTTTTGCATTTCCATAACTGCATGTTCTGTTTTATGACCAAAATATCCGTTGACATCATCTTCGTATAAAAGATAGTTTAATTCATAGAGTTGTTGTTGAAGGATTTTAATATCAGAACCTTCTTGCTTTCTTTTGACTTCATAAGTTGGAGCATTCTTATCCATAAGTAATGAATAAACTTCAAGTGAACAAATGCCATCAACATTAAGCCCAACTTGCCTTTCAAATTTTTTAATAGCTTCTTCTGTTGATTCACCAAAATACGAAGTTGACTTATCTTCTTCCATAAAACCTAATTCCATAAGTCTTGATTGAATACTGGTTACTATCTGGTGTTCAGTCCCTTTTTTTAGTGGGGCTGGAATAAGAGAATTGACATCTAATTTTGGTATGCTAATGACATCTATTGGTTTTGTCATATATATAGAAGCTATTGGGATATTTACTTCGTTTTGACTTTCATAATATGTGTTTTCTTTTTTGCCACAAGAGAATAAAATTATATTCGCAAAAAATAAAGCAAAAAACATTAATTTTTTACCTTTAAAATTCATAAGTTGATTATACTAAAAAATATCTTTTTTTTCAATGTAAGGCAAGTAAAATTCACAGAAAAAACATAAAATACAAGCCTCACACTTATCTAAAAATCATAAAAGTTTATATTTTTACTTGTATTTTACACAAAAATAAATTATACTACTTATAATGCTTAGATTAGATTTGATTGAAAATTTTAAAAATAATTTCAATATTTTTAAGGTGCTTGGACCAGTAGAATGGGTACTTGCAATTACAGAAATATTGATTATTGCTTTTGTAATTTATGTTATACTTGCATGGATGAAAAATACAAGAGCTTGGTTTTTGCTTAGAGGAATTGTAATAATTGGAATAGCATTACTTCTTTCAGCGCTGTTTCATTTTGAAGTTATATTATATATCATAAGAAATTTATCATTTTTTGCTATGATTGCAATTATAATAGTTTTCCAAGAAGATATAAGATTAGGGCTTGAACATCTTGGACGTCAAAACTTTTTTTCTAAATTAATCCCAGATATTAAATTAGCTAAGCAGACAAGTAAAGAGAATATTCAAGAGATAGTTGAAGCATCTTTTGCTATGGGTAAAGTTAGAACTGGTGCACTTATAGTTATTGAACAAAATGTATCACTTGAAGAATATGAGAGAACTGGAATAAATATAGATGGAGAAATTACAAGACAACTTATAATAAATATTTTTGAAAAAAACACTCCGCTTCATGATGGTGCAGTACTAATTGTAGGCAATGTAATTAAGGCAGCAACTTGTTATTTGCCACTATCACATAATCAAAATATTTCAAAAGACTTGGGTACAAGACATAGAGCAGCACTTGGAATTTCAGAAGTATCAGATTCTATAACAATAGTAGTTTCTGAAGAGACTGGAAATGTATCATTATGTAATGGCGGTAAATTAGAAGTGATGAAAGATGAAAAACAACTTACAAAAGAACTTATGGATTTAATATATGGACATGAAGAACAAGTTAAAAAACAAAATGATTTAATTGGAACTATGAGGGGGTGGTTTAAATGATAAAAAAATTAAAAGCCAATCTCCCATTAAAATTATTAAGTGTTTTTTTAGCCATTATTACTTGGGCAATAATAATGAATATAACAAATCCAATCATTACCGGATATGTTAATTTGAGTATAAATGTAGAAAATGAAAATGCGATATATGAAAATAATAAAACATATTTTATATTAGATACGAGATCTGTAAGAGTGACATATAGAACAAAAACTAATAATCAGATGAGTATAAACACCAGTGACTTTTATGCATATATAGATTTAAATGAAGTAGCATATGTAGGTGATATAACATCAAATGAGAGAAAAGTTGCTGTACATGTAAAACCATCTAAAGAAGTAGAAAATATAATTAGTAACATTCAGATAGAACCATCTGAAATTAAAGTTGCAATTGATGATGTTACAAGAAATGAATATAAAGTGCAATATAATATAGTTGGAGATGTAGGACCAGGTTATAGTATAGGCAATGTAATACTAAGCCCAAATGTAGTGTATGTCTCAAGTAGTAATGTAGTTTTAAAAAGTATTGACCATATTGCTATTGATATACCAGTATCTAAGAATAGTGATGAAACATTTTCAGGAATATCAAAAATAAAATTGTATGCAGCAGATAATACTGTGTTACCAACTGAAGGATTAATGTTAAGTGCTGAAGATATAGGATATTCGGTTGTTTTAAATTCAACAGCGAGTATCACGTTAAACGCTGTAGTTCAGGGTACTGTTGCAACAGGATATAATTTAATTGCGGCACAAGTTTCACCAAGTATGATAGTTGTAGAAGGTCCAAAAAGTTTTATTCAAAATATGTATAGATATGATTTACCTATTATTGATATAAATGGGCTAAGTGAAAATAAAGAGTATAAATTTAAATTATCAGATATATTGCCAATAGGTATTACAAGCAAGGTAAGTGAAGTGACAGTTACAGTAATAGTTAATAACAATGTAATTAATGCACCAATTAAATCAGAAGTAGGACCACACATTGAGAATGAAAGTGAAATATCTGAAAGTGCTGGAATAATAAATGCTACAAGAAATAAAGAAGAAAGTGTTGAGTTAAGATTAGAAACAAATGCTTTAAGTGATGTGGTAGAAGAAAGTGAAAATACTACAAATATGGAATAAAAGTGCGAAATGTTAGTAGTTTATATAATTTCATATTTACTCAGTACAGTATTTTATTATTTAAAGTATAATTATATAGCAAGTGCAATAATGATTTCACTCGCTATATTTTTATATTTAAAAGAGATAAAACATACTGGCAGGATAATAAATGTAAGAGAACTTTTTGCACTTGGGTTTATTGGAGGCTTTGGAGTTTCTTTATTAAAACTAAGTAAATTGGCAAATGAATATAGTATTATGACATTTATTGTAGTATTTATATCGTATTTTGCAGTGTATCTTGGTACATTTTATAAATGTAAAAATGATAATGAAAAAGAATTAAAAGGTAAAGTCATAGCAGTAAAAAACTACAATGCCAATAAAAATAACATAGTTAAAGACTTAGATTTACAAGATAAGAAAATATTAGCAGAAGATATATTTATGATTATACTTTTTGTTATAACATTTATATCATTTATGATAGAAGTTATGATTCTTAAGTTTATACCTGTGTTTACAGTTGATACACCACACGCATATTCAACATTTCATGTATTTATAATTCATTATATAACTACATTTTATTCATTTATTCCTTGTTTTGCGCTTATCAATTATTTTAAAAATCCAAATAGGCACATGAATAAAATTTGGATTGTGCTTTCATATGTATATGTAATTATAATGGCAATACTTATGGTTTCGCGGTCAAGACTTATACTTTGCATAGTTTTATCAATTTTTGTTATTATTATTTATAAACAAAATGATTTAAAGAATAGTATAATCAGTAAAAAGAATATATTGATGATATTATTATTATCATTCTTAGTTTTAGTTTTGTATGTGATAATAACAGTTAATAGAGCTCATAATATAGAGTATCTTAATGGTATATTTGAAATGAAAGATAAGAATATGCCTATATTTATAACTCAACCATATATGTATATAGCACAAAATTTTGAAAACTTAAATTATATGATAAACAATATCTTTAGATTTACATTTGGTAGAAGAGTTTTATATCCGCTATTTACATTGACATTTATAAAAAAGTTTTTCCCTTTAGTATTGGATGCACCAACTTATATTATTAAAGAAGAGTTATCAACCTTAACTATAGTATATGATTTTTATTATGATTTTGGATTGGTCGGAGTATTTGTATTTTGTTTCTTAATTGCTTATGTAGGGAAAATATTAGAGGATAGAGTATATTTAATAGTATATGAAAAAGAGAAGAATAACTATATAGTAATATTATATTCATTGTATTGCTATTTTATGATTTTTTCATTTTTTCAAACATACTTTAGTCTTACAGATACTTGGGTGTATATGATTATATTGTTATTATTAAGTCAAAATAGACTTTATATTTTGTTTCAAAGATTTAATTGTAGTAAAAAATCATAAATATATGGAGGTATATATATGAAAAAAATTTTAATTGACTTTTTAATTGTGATAGTAGTTTGTCTAAGTATATTTTCTTGTGCTAAAAAAGAAGAACCTACTACAATAGAGACAACAACTACGAAAAAAGTTGAAGAAACATTGAGCACTATTAAGCAAACAACTGCAAAAGCATTGAATGAAGATATTAGAGTTGATATTTTTGAACAAGACAAAAAAACTTCTTATAATGTAGTAAAATTTGGAAAATATGATACAGAGATAGGAAGAAGTGGTGATATAGAGTGGCTTGTAGTTGATGGAAATGATAATTCATATTTACTTGTGAGTAGATATATTATTGATTGCAAAAATTATAATGATACAGATATAGAAGTTTTGTGGAATAATTCTACTCTTAATGCTTGGCTTAATAATTATTTTATAAATAGTGCTTTTTCAAGTGATGAAATAGCATATATGAATTCAGTAAATGAGTTTGGATTATTAGGTAGAGAAAAGGTAGGATTACTCAATATTGAATCTTGTTATAAATATTTTGGAAGAGAAGATGTAAATAAAAGAAATTATAGATTGTCGGCTGAGGCAACAAATTTTGCTATATCAAACTGGTTAGAAACAATGGACAATAAAAATTCTGAATATTATCGTTGTGGCTCATTTTATCTTACAGATAATGGAACTACTGATAGAAAAGCAGCTTGGGTCGGACAATATGGGCATATTTATATAGATGGACAATCTGTAAAATTAGAACATGGTGATGGTGTTAGACCTGTAATAGTTGTAAAAAAAGAATTATTTGGAGAGAATAAAACAGTAGTAGAAAGTACAAATTCAACCACACTTTCTTTAAATATAGAAGAAAGTAATGAAGAGGAGAATATAGCTGAGAGTGAAACGACTAATAGTGAAATATTAAATAGACAAGCATTGATTAATAATAACCCATATTCAAATTTGCCAAAAGAAAGTTATGTGAGTGATTGGGTCCCTCATACAAAAGCAAATGCTGTAGATTTATATAGTTGGGAATATGGAAGAACTCCAATTATATGGGTATATGTAGCACCAAATACACAAATCATAAGCAACAATAGTCCAAATATGTCAAGAGCATTTTCATATAAGGCAGGTGCTTCATCAGGGGCAAAAGGTTGTTATATGACTGTCTTTTCAAAAGGCGAATGTCTTGGAACTGACTGGGATGGAAGATTATATACAGTAGAAGATTATAAAAAAACTGAACCTGAAAATTTAGATTTTGAGCCTATTTTTGATAAACTTACTTATGGTGAATATAATGTTAAAGAATTATTATCAAAAAGATATACATTGGAAGATGTAACAGCTGGTCTTGTAAAAGCAAATGGGGAATATGTCAATGTAATATATGTGAGTGAACTTGATGAGATAATTGCTAATATGGATAAATAAAAATATTGTTATCAATAGTAAATAGTGTATATAAAGGTATTTTATTGAAAAAAAAGTGCTAAAATGATATAATTAAGAGAACCCATAATAAGGAATGTTTAAAAAAAGGAAATTAGTTTATATAAGTATAAATTTAGACCTTATTGATATTTTTAGTTGCTAAATTGGGTGTATAACCCAAGGTTTTTGTTGTTATTATTTTTATAAAATTAAATATATATTCGGAGGTAATATGAATTTAAGAAGATTAAGTGCAATAGTAATATGTATTACACTAATTGTAAGTGATGCATTACCAAGTTTTGCATTAAATGATGATGCAATAAGTAGTCTTGCACACACTACTGAAAGCCAATCATATGTGATTGAAGAAGAAAAAAATAATTTAAGTGAGAGCATAAACAATCATGCTTTATTGATTGATGATGAAACAGTATCAAATGATGAGAGTGAACAAATAAGTATCAGTGAAGAAGATGAAAGTGAACAAACTAATATTAGTGAGGAAGATGAAAGTGAGAAAACAGACGTTAGTAGCATAGATAAAATAGAAAATGCTGATAGACAAATTTTAGAAATCATTGATTCCACTCCATCAGAAAGCATAGAAGAAAATGAGAATTTAGATGTTTATGAAGTAGAAAAAGAAATAGATGAAAGTGAAACAAAGAATATTATTGAAAGTGAAAAAATATCTACTGAAAGTGAAACTAATTATGAAGATGAAAATATAGTTTTAAATGAAGCAACATTATCAGAATTAAAAGATATTGAGTCTAATGATTCTAATTTGTATGGAGAAGTTGCATCTATTAGTGAAATAACATATGAAGAAAGTGAAGAAAAAATAGATACAAATAATTCTTGGAAAATATATCCACTTGGACTTATGCGAAATGATTATGTGGCACCTTATTTAAATATAAATAATGAGGAAAGATTATTTGGAGAAGGAAATACATCATATGATTCACGAACTATATTAAATGATAGTGGAGTGTCAATAATACCACCAATAAGAGATCAATCACCATGGGGCACTTGCTGGGCTTTTGCAACTATTGGCATTATAGAAACATATTTAAGACTTAAGAATAAACTTACTACCAATAGTGAAGATTCGGATTTAAGTGTGGCAGCACTTGCAAATTTTTATTATAACTTAAAAGATATAACTGCAGATGGTTCACCTTATATTGATACACCAGGATTAGAAGGTAATGATTATACTGAAATAAATTATGATAGTTATGTAGCAGATGGCATACCAAGAGCTTCAGTATCTTTTGCAACAGTAGGTGGAAATGTAACATCTGCACTTAAACAAATGACTATGGGCATGGGAGCAGTTAAAGTTAATGATGATACAAGATATAGTGAAGTGCAAAATATTATTGACAATGGACTTGATGGAAATTATGCATTTAAAAGAAATGCTTATGAAGTTAGAAATGCATATTTTATAAATAAAGATAATAGAGATTATATAAAACAAAAGATTAGAGATAATGGTGCAGTATCAGTTGACTATTGTGCTGATATTTTGACCACTCCAAGTTATATATATCATGAGTATGATGGAGAGTGGTATTATTTTACAGATGCTACTAAAACAAAATCAAATGCAAATCATGCGATTATAATTGTAGGTTTTGATGATAATGTACCTGCTGAAAGGTTTCATTGTGATGTTGATGATTCAACTCCAGAAGGAGATGGAGCTTGGCTTTGTAGGAATAGTTGGGGAGAAGATTGGGAATATTCAAACAATGGGTATTTTTGGATGTCATATTATGAGACAAGTATAGATAGTACAATGTGTGCAGTTGAAGTAGATGAAGCTTATAAATATAAATATAATTATCATTATGATGGCTCAATTAATTTGACACATAAATTATTTCATGAATTGGATACAGATTATTTGGGAAATGTATATAAAGTTTCAGATAATGAAAATCAAACACTGGAAGCTATTACTATTGGATTAGATTGTACAAGTGCAAAATTTGCTATAAATATATATACAAAAGATACTATGATGACAAAACCAAACGATGGAACTTTAGTCCACACACAGGTTGTTGAAAAAGATGTAGCAGGAATATATACTATAGAACTTGATAAAAAGATAATATTAAGGAAAGGAAGTTATTATTCTATATATATAGATCCTATAGATGGTCATAGTCAATTTGATACTTATTCTGGCGGCAATTTATTTATGGTATTTACAGATGATTGTGATAATTTTAATTCATCAAATTATTATTTATATGGCTCACATGATATAAATGAAGTAAAAGATGGACAGTCATTTAGAGAGTACACTAATAATGTTGAGCAAAGAACAGATGATATCAATAGAGTAGATGGTGGGATGCGGAGAGAAAAGGATAACAAGATATACGGATCAAGTTATGTTTTAAGAGGTCTTACAAATCCTGCTACCACTATAACATTTAATGCGAATGGTGGTGTAGGCATGATGGAAGAACAAATACTGGTCAAAGCATCAGAATCACATATAAATAGAAATACATTTACAAAAGAAAATTGTATATTCAGATATTGGGAAGATGAAAATGGAAATCAATATGATGATGAATCTGCTATAACACTTGATACAGATATTACACTTAATGCTATTTGGGGAAGTACAGTAGTATTAACTGCAAATGTTTTATCTACACCATCAAGATTAGTCTATAATTATGGTGATACTATAGAACTTGATGGATTATCTATAAGAGTAACTTATGAAGATAATACTACGGAAGATATTGTTTATAATGCTGAAAATCAAAATGATTTCAAAATTCTAAATTTTTTAAATCAAGAAACTAATCAAAGAGCAACAAATGATTCAAACATTGTAATTGTATCTTATAAAAATAAGAATATAAAATTTAATGATGATGGATATATTAAAACTGAAACATTGAAATGTGTAGGTTATCATATAACCATAAATAATGTTCCTAATTTTACATCTCCTATAACTATTCTTACAAGTGACAATGGAGCTGTAAATACAGCTAAACCAAGTGCAACCTGGGATATGAATAAAACATATAAGTATAACTTAGAGAATAATACAATGCCATTGATACCTTATAGAATTGATGGAAGTGATGAGGATATTGATTGGAATAAAGTAATATTTACTTACTTTTTTGGTATGGGTGAAAATAATAAAATGATATCATATGATACAGTTACTGATATTCAAGTACCAGAAGGCACTATAAGATATGAAGAAACATTAGGAGCAGATGGAAATATTCATAAAGTAAGTGAAGAACCAATGAGTATGTATTTTAGAAATAATTACTTGGAATTAACTATTAATCGTTATGACAATTCAATATATTTTTACCACACATTTTCAGGATTATTAAATGAAATACTTATAAATAGAAGACCTAATAAGCAACAGTATTTTGTAGGAGATAGATTTGATCCAACAGGACTTACAATAAATGCAAGAAATGTTGCATCAGATAATCGATATTTGGATAGAGAGTTTGCATATGATGATGAAAAATATACAAGTGAGTTTGAATTTAATCCAAGTTTAGAAACTGCATTAACTGCTGGTATGGATCATATTTCAGTTTCATTTAGAGGGTTTAGTTGTGACATACCTATAACTGTTTCTGAAAATACAGGTGATCTTGTAGAAGTTGTATTTGATTATGATGATAATGGAAGAGTATCAACAGTATCTATACCAAGAAATACTAAAGTCATTGAGCCAAATATTCCTACTAAGAGAGGGCATACTTTTCTTAGGTGGGTGAAAGTTCCTGGGAATCCAGAGATTGCTTATGATTTTAATTCATTGGTAACAGATAATTTGAGACTTGAAGTTGCTTGGCAACAAAAAACATATAATGTGAAATTTTTCCAAAATTCTACCTCTAGTGTGACACTTATCGAATGGGATGTGCCATATGATGAAGAATACCCATTACCTAGAACGGAGGCAGAATTAGTGGAAGCAAGATTACAGCCAGTTATAGGATATGAGTTTAATGGTTGGTGTGATAAAAAAACACATAATGTTGCAAGTATTATAAAACCAGATGATAGTGAAAATAGTTATAAATTTTTTGCATTGTGGAAAGAAAAAGTTTATAACATTACATATCATTTAAATGATGGACACTTTATAAATGATTTTGTACCAAAAGCAACAAGATCATATACCGAACAGTTGATATTGCCTACGAATGTAAATATAGAAAAAATAGTTGGAGATAATACATATGAATTTGCAGGATGGTGGACACAAGATGGAACTATATCTGGTAACTGGGGAAGCCAAATAACAAATATAACTGCAAATACTACAAACGACATAGAAGTATGGGCCAAATGGGAAGTATCATATTTAGTGACATTTGATTTAGACCATAGTGAAAAACCAGCATCAGTTGTAGCAATCAATGTTCCAGCAAATCAAAATATAGAAGAAGGGAATAAAGCAGTAGAACCAACAATAATTCCAACAGCAGAGGGTTATGAATTCATTGGTTGGTATACAGATACAACATGGACAACAGAATTTAATTTTGATAATACAATCATATCAGCACCTACAACAGTATATGCAAAATGGCATACAATTCATACCATTACATTTATATTTAATATGAATGGACATGGAGCATTAATTGACAATCAATATGTAGTAGAGAATAATATGGTAGTTAAACCAGTAAATCCGACTGAAGTAGGATGGAATTTTATAAGATGGTATGAAGGAACAGATACAAGTGTAGCATTTGATTTTAATCAAGTAATATTAGCAACAAGTGGAAGCCCAAGAACATTAAATGCACTTTGGGAAGAGATAGAATATACTGTAACATATAATTTGAATGGTGGTACTGTAGCAGGAAATTTAGATAATATGAGACTTTATCATGAGGCATTATCACTCCCAAATAATGTAACAAAAGAAGGTTTTACATTCGCAGGTTGGTATGATAATGATTCATATACAGGTGTAGCTATTACTACTATACAAGCAAATACTACAGAAAATAAACATGTATATGCTAAATGGACACCAAATACATATAGAGTCCATTTTGAATTAAGTGGTCATGCAACAGAGATAACTCCTAAAACTAAATACTACGGAGTACCACTTACACTACCACAAGTGGTAGGGGTTGTATCAGGATATGTATTTGATGGTTGGTTTACAGATGAAAATTATACTACTTCATATAATGGAACAAGTGATTTAACAACAAATAATAATGTTGACATTTCAATTTATGCTAAATGGAAAATTAGAGTAACATATGATTTGAAAGGTCATGGGACTTTGCCGGGAGAAACAGGAAACTTTAGGGATTATAATATAAATGATATAATTAAATTACCAACACTTCAAAATGTTAAAGGTTATAAATTTGATTTAGTTAATAGTTGGTATAGAGAAACAGAACTTACAAATTTAATAGGTGTTGCAGGAAGTGATTATAGAGTTACAGTTCCTATTACAATGTTTGCAAAATGGAATGAAAATGAGTGGGCAATAAATTATGATTTGCAAGGAGGCTCTTGGGTATCAGATTTTAATCCAGAAGCAGAAGGTTTAACCAAAAGAAAATATTCAGAGAGTAAGAAATTACCTGAAGCAAAAAATATTACAAAATCAGGATATAAATTTATTGGTTGGTATAAAAAGGGCGATATAAATAAAACTATAATTAAGAATACACCAATAAATGTAGATGAACCACTTACATATTGTGCTAATTGGAAGAGAAATTCAAATTCAATTCCAAATGATTCACCATCAGGAGGAGGCGGAGGAGGTGGAGGCGGAGGAGGAGGAGGAGGAGGAGGAGGAGGTGGAGGTGGAGGTGGCGGTGGCGGTGTAGCACTTCCTATAAGTAATTCAATACCAGGAATTACAGAAAATGCTGTAATGAAGCCAGCAGTAGTGCAGGTTATAGATTCAAGTATTGCTAATTGGCAATTTGACCCAATAATGAATAAATTTAGATTAAATGCAAATATAAATGGGCAAGATGTTCAATTAACAAATGGATTCTTTATAATAAATGCAATAGAGAATCAAATAATTAATAATGTATCAACACAAGTTCCAGTTCAAAATACATATTATTTTGATGTAGAAGGAAATATGCTTACTGGGTGGGTAAAGACAGTAGATAATAAATGGTATTTCTTTGAAAATGCAAAAACTGTAGATGAAGGAAAGATGATTATTGGTTGGAAGAAAATTCAAAATGATTGGTATTATTTTAGAGAAGATGGTGCATTATTAGTAAATTCAGTAACACCAGATGGATATTTTGTAGGGGCAGATGGTAAATTGGTAGCTACGACATAAGTTTGTAGCGGTAATGTTTTATATAAAATACAGCAGAATAAGGAAGTTCCCGTAAGGGAATACAAGAATAATTGCAAAAAGAACAATTATTCAGTATTTTTTGAACAAAAGCATACTTTATTTAAAGAGGTATAAAATGTCAAATAAAATTGAAGAAAAAAAATATGGTGCTGAGAATATAACAGTTCTTGAAGGTTTAGAGCCAGTTCGTAAGCGTCCCGGTATGTATATTGGTGATGTAGGTCAAAAAGGGTTAAACCATCTTGTGTATGAAATTTTGGATAATTCTGTTGATGAGCATTTGGCTGGATACTGTAATCATATAGCTGTTATTATAGAAAAAAATGGCTCTTGTACTGTCATTGATGATGGTCGTGGAATACCAGTTGATTTACATAAATCTGGACTGCCAGCAGTTAGAGTAGTTTTAACTACACTTCATGCAGGTGGTAAATTTGATAATGAAACATATAAGACATCAGGTGGACTTCATGGTGTAGGGTCTTCAGTTGTAAATGCATTATCAGAATATATGTCAGTTGAAGTAAGTAGAGATGGAAATATTTATAAAGATACTTATGAGAGAGGAAAACCAACTACTAAACTTGTGAAAGGTAAACTTCCAGTAGTAGGTAAAAGTAAGCATACAGGTACAAGAATTAATTTTTCACCAGACCCAGAAATATTTACACACACTAAATTTAAAATAGATTGGATAAAATCAAGACTTCATGAGACCTGTTATCTTAATCCAAATCTTCATATACATTTTGAAGATTTGACAGCTAAGACACCAGAGATTATAGATTACTGTGAACCAGAAGGATTAATTGCATTTATAAAAGAATTGAATAAAGGAAAGAAAACGGTAACCAAAGAAATTACTTTTAAAGGTACTGTGGATAAGACTGAAGTTGATGTAGCTATTCAATTTATAGATGCATTTGAAGAGAATATTTTAGGTTTTTGTAATAATATTTATACTCAAGAAGGTGGAACTCATCTTGTAGGATTTAAAACTAAATTTACTCAACTTTTAAATTCTTATGCAAGACAACTTGGAAATCTAAAAGAGAAAGATGAAAATTTCACAGGACCTGATACAAGAAATGGTATGACCGCTATAGTTGCTATAAAATATCCTGATCCACTTTTTGAAGGTCAAACAAAAACAAAACTTGCAAGCCAAGATGTGACAAAACAAGTTGCACAGGTTGTTGGAGAACAACTTGAAAGATATTTTGATAGAAATGTTGAAGATGTTAAAGCAATGATAAATCAGGCTGAAAAATCTGCAAAGATAAGAAAAGCTGAAGAAAAAGCTAAAACAAATCTTCTTTCAAAATCAAAATTTTCTTTTGATTCTAATGGTAAACTTGCAAATTGTATAAGTAAAGATGCGAGTGAGTGCGAAATATTTATAGTAGAGGGAGATAGTGCAGGTGGGTCTGCTAAAAATTGTAGAAATAGAAATACACAAGCAATACTTCCACTTAGAGGTAAAATTTTAAATGTTGAAAAAGCATCTATGGATAAAGTTCTTGCAAATGCTGAAATTAAAACTATGATAAATACTTTTGGGTGCGGATTTAGTGAAGGCTATGGAAATGATTTTGATATAAGTAAACTACGGTATGATAAGATAATTCTTATGACTGATGCTGATGTGGATGGTTCTCATATTGATACATTACTTCTTACATTTTTATATCGCTTTATGCCAGACCTTATAAATGAAGGTCATGTGTATGTATCTATGCCACCACTTTATGCAGCTATAACAAAAGGGAAACCAAATGATAAAGAATATCTTTATGATGAAAAAGCACTAATTGATTATAAGAAAAAACATAAAGATGGAACTTATGAGATAAAGAGGTTTAAAGGTCTTGGTGAGATGGATCCTACAGAACTATGGGAAACTACACTTAATCCAGAAAATAGAGTTCTTAAAAGAGTTGAGATAGAAGATGCGAGAGTTGCTTCGAAAGTTACAGAGATGCTTATGGGTTCTGAAGTGGGAGAACGTCGAGATTTTATTTATGAACATGCAAATGAAGCAGTGCTTGATTGGTAGTTTTTAGAGATTCATTAAGTTTAAAATATTAGGAGGTAATTGTTATGGCTGGAAGTATATTTGTAATTATAGTGATTGTATTTGTAGTAATGGTAATTTTATCTTGGCTTGTAATTGTCCCTGAACAACAAGAAGTGATAGTGGAAATGCTTGGCAAATATCATAAGACTATGAGAGCTGGTGTGAATTTTAAATTACCTTTTGTTCAAACAATTAGAAATCGTGTGAGTTTAAAAGAGCATATTCATGATTTTCCACCTCAATCAGTTATTACAAAAGATAATGTCACAATGAAAATAGATACAGTGGTTTACTGTAAAGTTTTTGATAGTTATAAAAATACATATATGATACAAAATGGAGTAGATGCTATAGAAAAAATAACTGCCACAACACTTCGTAATATTGTTGGGACAATGGAACTTGATGAACTTTTGACAGCAAGAGATAAAATTAATAGTCA
>CADCOW010000060.1 GCA_902803205.1 uncultured Eubacteriales bacterium
TAGGCAGAAGCGGGTGATGGGAATCGGACCCACGTATTCAGCTTGGAAGGCTGACATTCTACCATTGAACTACACCCGCATATAACCCATATATTTTACAAAAAAGCATACAATTTGTCAAGTAATAAAATATAAAATTTTATGCAATTTTAGCAAATTATTATGATTATATATATAATTTTATAACATATTATAATTATATAAAATAATGCTAATTTTTCAATAATTTATTTATTTATACTTGAAGCACTTGCAATATCTATAATATCAGCATCATTTACCTTTTTATCAAGGAAATACTTTACTCTTGATTTACCTGTTCCAAGAATGATTTTCATATATCCATCAACTGTTGTATTCGCAGCAATTATATCTGATAACATAATTCTACGACCTTCAATGTTACTTTGATCATCATTTTCAAACTCATTATTTATATCAAATGAAATTGTTGGCACTTCATCATCATATGATATATTAGTTGCTTCTCCATCATATAACAATATATTCTTATTATTTGTTAAATCATAAAAATAAATATGAGAATTTCTTTGTTCAAAATAATCATCATGGACAGTTGCACATATACTATCAAGTTTAATTTTATATTTTTCAATTAAGTCATTTTTTATAGCATAATCCATTCTTGCATTAACATATTTTTCAATATCATAATCAAGTATACCAGTACCTATTCTATAATCTGCGATATTTGGAGTACTTTTTTTATACATATCATTACTTACATCATCAAAAATATAGTCACTATATTTATATTTTTTATAAGTATCTTTTGTATAATATAAGCAATTCATATCATCATACTTACATAGAATTTCATTTTCTTTATATGGTTTTGAACAAGAAGTTAAAGAAATAATGAAACAAATTATTAGTAATGAAACAATTCTATTTTTTAAATATTTATACATGTATTAATCCTTTAAATTATAAATTATATATCATTTTGTTTTAAATCATTAATTAACTTATATTTAACCTCATTCCAAGTATTATTTCTAATCGCATTTCTTATAGTAATCATTAAATGATTATAATAATATAAATTATGCATCACACAAAGTCTCATTCCAAGCATTTCTTTAGATTTTAATAAATGTCTAATATAAGATTTTGTATAATTTTTACATGCTTCACAGTTACAACCTTCTTCTATTGGTTCACAGTCATTTTCATATTTTTGATTTAAAAGATTTAACTTACCATATTTTGTATATACATGACCATGACGTCCATTTCTACTTGGATATACACAATCAAAAAAATCAATTCCTCTATCCACAGATTCAATAATATTAGCTGGTGTTCCAACTCCCATAAGATATGTGGGTTTGTCAACAGGTAAATATGGCACCACAACATCAAGTATATGATACATTTGTTCATGTGATTCACCAACAGCAAGCCCACCTACAGCATAACCAGTTAAGTTTAATTTAGATATTTCTTTTGCATGCTCAATTCTTATATCATCAATTATTCCACCTTGATTTATACCAAATAGCAACTGGTTTTTATTAATAGTATCATCATATGAGTTTAATTTCTTATTTTCTTCTATGCAACGTATAAGCCATCTTGTAGTTCTTTCTACTGAAGGTCGTATATATTCATAATCGGCAAGAGCTGGTGGACACTCATCAAATGCCATAGCAATAGTAGATCCAAGATTTGACTGTATTCTCATACTCTCTTCGGGCCCCATAAATATATTTTTACCATCAATATGAGATTTAAAATAAACCCCTTCTTCCTTAATCTTTCTACCAGTTGAAACAAGTGAATATACTTGAAATCCACCACTATCTGTAAGTATCGGTTTATTCCAATTAGTAAATTGTTTAAGACCTCCAAGTTTTTTAATTAAATTATCACCAGTTCTAACATGCAAATGATATGTATTACATAACATTACTTGAGTGTCAATATCATGCAAATCTTTTGTTGAAACTGCACCTTTTATTGCTGCTGCTGTAGCAACATTCATAAAACAGGGAGTTTCAATCCTTCCATCGACTGTTAAAAAAGTAGCAGATTTTGCTTTATTAACTTTATTTACTATTTGATACATATTTTAAAAAAGCGGACAAATAGTCCGCTTATTTTATTTTTTCTTTTTAGACTTTGTTATTTTTTTAGTTGTGTCAGTATTTTCTAATTCTTTAGTCTTTATATTCTTGAAATCATACCACATTGGTCCAGTTAAACAAATTGAAGAATAGCAACCAGCTATTATACCAATAATTAATGGTAATGAGAACGCCTTTATACTACTTACTCCCATAATATATAATACAACAACCATTATAAGTGTAGTTAAAGATGTATTTATAGATCTTGTAAATGTTTGAGTTATTGATGCATTTACAATACTTTCAACATCTTGACCTCTCATTCTTCCAAGATTTTCTCTTATTCTATCAAATATAACTATTGTAGCATTTATTGAATATCCAACTATAGTAAGCATACAAGCAATAAATGTAGAATCGACTGTCCACCTAAATATAGCATAAAATCCTATTGTAACAAAGCAATCATGAAGTAAAGCAATAACTGCAGAACCAGCGAATCTAATATCCTTAAATCTAAACCAAATATATATAAGCATAAATATAGTAGCAATTATAACAGCTATAATAGCATCTTGTCTCATTTGAACAGAAACCGCACCAGAAATATTTTCAGTAGTAATTCTTTCTTCTGGAACATTAAACTCTGTCTCAAGTGTTTCGTATATTGTTTTCATTTCTTCTAATGTTAAAGTTCTTGATTTTACTATAACTTCATTTGAATTTGCAACTTTTTGAGTTTGAATATCAGGACTATTAGTTGTATTCTCAAATATTGGAACTACTCTACTATCAATCTCATTTAAAGATAAGTTCTCATTAAACTCTATATTTGTTGAAGATCCACCTTTAAAATCTAAACCATAATTAAATCCACCTAAACCTCTACTTGCATTAATAACAATAAAGGCTATACCTATACCAATAACAACTACTGAAATTGTATATGTAATCTTTCTAATAGAAACAAATTTAATAATTTTACTATCTACTTTCTTTCCATACAACACTTCATTATCAAGTCCTAAATCAAGAAAACAATTCATAATAAATCTTGTAATAAATAGTGCTGTAAACATAGATAGAACAATACCAAGTGCAAGTGTAGCTGCGAATCCTTTTATGCTTCCAGTTCCTTTAAGGTTTAAAACAGCGGCAGCGATAAGAGTTGTAATATTACCATCTATAATTGCTGATAAAGCTTTATTATATCCTTCTTTTATTGCAGTGCGAGTATTTTTACCTGCACCTATTTCTTCCTTTATACGAGTAAATATAATGACATTTGCATCTACAGCCATACCTATTGAAAGTATAATACCTGCAATACCTGGAAGTGTCAAAGTAATTCCAAACGAATGTAATAAGAATAAAGTAAGTCCAACATACATTGTAAGTGCAAGTGATGCTGCAAGACCAGAAAGTCTATATATTACAATCATAAATAAACAAATAATAGCAAATCCAATAAGACCAGCCATAAGAGATGTTTTTATAGCATCTTGACCAAGTTTTGCTCCAACAACATTTGATCTTAAAACATCTAATTCAAGTTTTAAAGCACCAATACGAATAGTAGATGCCAGTCTATCAGCTGACTCTAAACTTTCCATACCAGTAATTTGTGCTCTTCCATCACTAATCACTGATTGAACAAGTGGTGCTGATACTATTTCACCATTATAAATAATATATATAGGTTGTCCTAAATTCCTTTGTGTAGCTTCTGCAAACTTTTGTTTCCCTTCCTCAGTAAATGCTAAATCAACAACATACTGAGTTTGTCCATAGTTATCAGAAGCCATACCTCCTCTTGCTGAAGTAATATCATTTCCTGATACAACAATTTGGTCATCTCCAAAAATTGGAGGTTTTGAATAATCATAATTTAAATTTTCAGGTTCAGATACTGTAGCTAAACTTGTATCCTCTCCTTGTCTAAGTATAGTAGCTCCTTCACCAGGTGTTCCACCTATTTGAATGGAACCATCAGCATTTTGAATTACATCAGCACCTTCTATATGTACATTATCTCCAAGTATATTATCAACATTAGTATTAGCATTAGTATTATCTGCATTATCTGTATTATTAGTATTAGTAAAACCATTTACAGTTTCACTAATATTACTTTCTTCAATTGGTGCGAGAGTAGTTTCAGAAATATTTAAATCGTTATATCTTTTTGCTGATTCACTTGTATCATTTACAATACCTGGACCAGTTACTAAGTCTTCTGCTTGAGTTTCACCAACTCTTACATTTGATAAATTAATTTCTGAATCTGAACTTCTTATAACTTCACTATCAGTTGCAAGTAATGGCCAAGTTAAGTTACCCTCAACAAAATATAATGTTCCAGGTTTACCAAGTTCTTCAAGTATATTATTAGCATCACTTACACCAGGTATATCAATATTAATTTTATTTCCACCTTCTTGGTAAACTTCTGCTTCAGTAGAATAATCTTGAGCTTTTAATTGTAACTTATATACAGAGTCTCCCATTTCTTCGGAAGTTGGATTTGCTTTTTTAGCTTGATAAGTTATTGATACACCACCATCAAGATCAAGCCCAAGTTTAATAAGTGGTGCAGCCTCTTTACCAATATAGACAGCTCCGGCAATAAGAGCTATTATAAGTATTAATTTAAATATGCCTCTACCAATTTTTTTCATTTAATATAATCCCCCTAAAAAAAGCCCCTATACAGGAGCTTATTAAGTTTTAATTTATTTTGCTGGTTTAAAATCATTTATAAAGTCTCTACATCTGTCGTAACCATCTTCATGGAAAGTTTCTATAACCATCAATTTCTCATCAATAACTCTAAAATAATAATTATATATCTCTATACCATAAGGATACGGAACTTCTAATGTCACATGTTTATATATTTGACCACCAATTTCAATATCATCAACAGGTTGCCCAGGTGCAAAATTTGCTGCAACAACATTTAAATCTCTTGATAATCGTGTATAATATACTGCTATTCTACTGAAATCGGAAAAATATATTCCAAAATCATATTTTATACCATCACCATTAAAGTCATAAATATCATTGGCATTATAATACTGATCATCAAAAGTAATTGTATAATTTGACCATGTGTTAGTATAAGTTTTTCCGTTTTTAGTAGCCGTTATTGCTGTAAATTTATTTAGTGCTTCATCTGTTTGTCTAAATCCACTATCATCTACACCTTTTTGTACTATAGTTTCTTGGACACCAACATCTGAATATATACTTTTCTTTGAAAATAGTGGTGCATCTTCCTTTTTTATAGGTGTTGCTGCAAAAACATACACTATATTTAATATAACAAATATATTAAAAAATAATATACAAGATAATTTTTTCATATTACTCCTTTCATAACTCAATATAGGTATTATAAATCTACATTGTGAAAGAATTGTGTATTAAATATATTAAAATACTGGCAAATCTACTCAGCTTCAGTATAAATCCATTTAGCAAGTCCATCAGTATATGGTCCATGATCTCCTGACACAAGTTCACTATTTTTTCCAAAGTTTAAGAATAAATTAGAAGCATCTTGTCTTTCTGCCTCTGGTGGCAAACCATATATCCATTTCTTTTCACCTTGTTTCTTATATGCCCAACAAGGTTTTGTACTTGATGGTACAGGATTACCATCTTCATCTACTAAATTTGAAGGTGTCCTTGTATAATATCTACCATCATATCCATATAATCCTATAAATTCTCCATATGGACCTACATAAATATACATTCCATTTTTATCTTTATAAGTTCTATTATGTGCTTTAATAGGATTTCCTTTTGAATTAACAACTTGGAATATATATCTTTTTTCTCCTGTCAAATCTAAAGCTTGATTTTTATAATTTATAAAAGATCCTTCTCTCCATACTACTTCATTGACATCAGTTCTAACTATGCCATAAGAGTTATCATCTGGATCAGGTCTAAGTACTACACCATTTTGTATATATTGATTAGATCTTTCAACAACAGTTGCAATATCACCTTTTCCACTAACATTAGTATGTTTTGTATAACCACCAGTACTATTTTGTATAAAGAATATATCTTTATCTTTTAATGATATTTTTATTTCTGTATTTTGTCTTGCAAGTGCACCTTCTTGTGATTCACTTTCAAATAATCCAAGGAAATACATCCATTGTTCGCCTTCATTTGCTTTTAATATTCCTTTATCAGCAATTAAATTATCTCCAGCATCTCTTGTATAATCATCAGAATATGGATCAGCATTTCCACCGTATTCTATTGGATCAAATAATACATTTGCTCTTGTAAGGTAATCAGTACTATATGCTTTTATGAATGCACCATTTTTAACTTTTACAAATGCATCAGATTGCATAACACCATCATCATCAAATGCATAAACATAATTTCCAATTTTTCTAATAGTCTTTTTTAAAATATTTCCATTTCTACCTGCATAAAACCATACATCTTCATCATCATTATGTCTCTTCTTATTTACATCTAAAACTAAATCATTACCTTCAGCAGCATAACTACCAGGTACTGCTAAAAACCAACCTTTTGTCAAATAACTATCATTCTCTTCACTAAAATACTTAGTATTAGATCTTGTGCCTCTAAGTGGTTCGCTATCATACCATTTGTTTCTTCTAACACCATTAGAGTCAAACATATATCTCTGTCCACCTATAATTCTACTTATACATCTACCTTGATCTGCATAACTTGATTTTGCAGCAACTTTCTTACATGTTTTTTCATCAAAATATAATACTATCTCTTCATTATCTTCATATCCATCACCACGAATACTACCTTCATAATAATGCCATCCTGTAGTTGCAGCACCATTTTCTTCAGGATCAAAATAATAAACACAATCAGCATATGCAGCATCTTGAGATGGATCTAACTTTTGACCATTTTGATCATAATAACCCTCTAATTTTTCTCCATCAGTATTAAATCCATATTTTTGTCCTTCAATAGTTTTTACAATTATTCCTGTTCCACCTTCAGGAGCTTTATATGCTCTACCAGTTGGTCCAAAATAATAATCTGTATATACTAATTTATTATCTGACTCATCAATTGCTTCATCTGAATACCATCTATTTTTAAACATTGCACCATTTACATCAAAATAATATAACTGATCATTATAACTTACAAGTTGATTCTTTACCATTTTTCCGTCTTCACCGAAGAAAAATCTATCTCCTTCAATTGTAAACATATAATTAGTTGCCATTACACCAGTATCAATATATAGATAGAAATCATTTCCATCATAAAAAAGTCCTTTGCCAACAGTATTAAGATCTACATCTCCAAGCAAACTACCAGGTGTATATTTCTTTTCTTCATCATACACATAATACTCTGCTACCTCTGGCCCAGTAGGTGCATTTGGATCTTTTTCACCTGGAAGTAAACCCTTATGAAAGTCTGTCGTAGGATCAGCAAAAACTAAAAACACAGTATTAATCATCATAACAACAATCATAATGATAGCAACTAATCTTTTTAAATTCATATTGATTACCTCATTTCAAATAATAATATACCTTGTGGCATATACATACATACAAACTATTATATACTAATTATTTAATTATTGCAACTATTTTTTATTAATATTGCACAAAAAAAGTACTATATTTTCACTTTATCGATAGTCAATTATACTAAATTCCAATGATACATTACCCATATAATTGTTGATTTTAGGGTAATAGAGAATATCAATATTTGAATTATTTTTTAGTCTATCTATTAATATATTAGAATCCGTAAATGAAAGACCTTGGCTATAATGTTCATCCTTTTTTAGCCTTAGTTTAACAACATTTTTATTATCTCCATAAATATTGACAATTTGTGTATTTACATCTTTTGACACAAATACTGGCTTTTCAAAACCTTTCCCAAAAGGCTCTAATTTTTCTAATTCTTCAATATGTTTTATATTGAAATTATAAAATGGAAACTCCAAATCAATGTAAGTTTTAGGCTTAAAATCTTCAACACTTAAATCACAATTATCGTTTAATTTTTGCCTTAAAATATCTATATCCTTTTTCAATATAGAAAAACCTGCAGCAAGTTTATGCCCACCAAATTTAATGAACATATTTTCAAATTGTTTTAATCCTTTATATATATCATATTGTTCTATAGACCTACAACTTGCTTTTGCTTCATTTTTATCTAATGACTCAGTCAATATTATAGTTGGCTTATAATATATTTCTTTTATTCGACCAGCTACTATACCTGCAACTTGTTCTTTTAACCCATCAACAAAAATAACTAATATTTTATCATTTTTATACTTTTCTTCAATAATCTCTACAGTTTTTCTTAACCCTTCATCGGTTAATGATTTACGTTCATTGTTTAATTCTTTTAACTTACAAGTTATTTCCATAATTTCATTGTCATATTCTGATGATAATAATTTTAAAACAGTTGTAGCCTTATCCATTCTTCCTGCGGCATTTATAAGTGGGCCTATAATATATCCTATATGATAAGGAGTAATACTCTTATTATCTAATTCAGATATTGAAAGCAAACTTTTTAAACCATTATTTTTAGTGTTTTTTATTTTTATTAGTCCAAGTTTTACCAATATATGATTCTCATTTACAAGTGGCATTATATCCCCAATTGTAGCGAGCATAGCAAATTCCAGAAAATTATCAATAATATAATGTCTATTATTTTGGTACTTATCAAAATACCTAAGTAAAAATTTAAAAATAACAACTGCTCCACAGATTTCTTTAAAAGGATATTGAATTTCTAAGTCTTCTCTTTTCGGATTTATTATAGCACTTGCACTTTTTGGCACATCTCCAACATCATGATGATCAGTAACTATAACTTTAATATTATTCTTAACAGCATAATTAATTTGTTCCTCTGCTGCTATGCCATTATCACAAGTAATTATTAAATCAACTTTATCATTTATTGCTTTATCAATAATAGAATAATTAATCCCATATCCATCATATATTCTATCAGGTATATCATAAGAAATATTTGCACCAATACTTTTTAAAGTTTCATATAAAATATATGTAGAACATATGCCATCTATATCATAATCTCCAACTATTCTTATTTTTTTTTTATCTTGTAAATATTGATATAAGATATCACATGCTTTTTCAATATCAGGCAATAATTTTTCATCATTTAAATCAGCTATATTATCAGACAACATCATCTTTACATCAGTTTCATCACTAATATTCCTATTACATAAAACAATAGACATAAGTTTACTTATACCATATTTTTCTGATATATCATAGGCTAATTTTTTTTTATTATATATATACCAATTAGATTTCATTAAACTATGATGCCTTTATTTTATTAAATCCATCAGAGTAATACTTAATAGCATCAGCTACATCTCTTTCTAACTCAAAATTGCCATTGCTATAATCAATATATGCTCCTTCTTTTTGTTTCATAATTATAAACTCTTCATCAGGTGTTTTATCATTTACTGTTTCGTATCCAACATATTCTGCATTTATTCTCGCAACATCTTCTCTACACATATAATCAATAAACTTATGTGCTCCATCAACATTTTCTGCATTCTTTAATATACACCAAGCATCTATAAATATCTGTGTACCTTCTTCCGGTATGATAAAGCAAAATTCATTACTATCTTCATTTCCCTCAAGATATACATACTGAACATCGCCACTTGTAAGTGGTGCTATACCTGCTTCACCTGCCAACATTTTTTCTTTTACTTGATCTGTCATATACCCTGAAACATATGGTTTTTGTTTTATAAAATCTTCTGTACAAATATCAATTTCATCTTTATTTGTTGAATTTACTGAGAATCCATGCATTTTAAGTGCAGAAGTATATAAATCTCTTATTGAACTTTGCATCAAAAGTTCACCTTTTAATTTTTCATTAAATAAGTCTGACCATTTTCTTGGATAAGGGACACCTATTGCATCAAGTTTTGTTTTATTAAAGAAAATACCCATAGTTCCACAAAAATAAGGGACTGCATAGACATTTTCTGGGTCACAAGCAGACAATAATTTCAACTTATCTTTATTTATATTAGACAAATTTTTAACTTTTGTTTTATCAATAGGCATTAATAAATTTTTAGCAATCATTCTTTCTATACAATAGTCTGAAATGCAAATAACATCATATTTAGCACCACTTTCAATTACTGGTATTACTTCTTCATTTGCTTCAAACAAATCTTGTACAACTTTTATCCCAGTTTCATTTTCAAAAACTTTTATAGCATCTTCTGCCAAATAATCACCAAAATTTAGTATTTTAATTTCTCCAACAAAGTTAGAACTCGAATTTGAACAAGAAATTAAAAACATACCAATAACAAATACCAATAATACTACAATACTTTTAAATGTTTTTTTCACTTCAAAACCTCCTATTTATTAAGTTTTAATATTTATAAACAATATATAATTATAATATAAATTTTTCAAAAATCAATATATTTTTTTTAAAAAATTTAGTATAATATTACTATGTTAGTACTATTATAATTCATTATAAATGGAGGATTATTTATGGAAAGAAAAATAGGTGTGAAATCTATAGGAATTAGATGTCCTATTATAAGAGAAAATGATGATTTAAACAAAATTGTTGTAGAATCAGTGCTTGAAGCAGTAAAATCTGAAAATATTGAACTACATAATAAAGATGTTGTAGCTATCACTGAATCAGTTGTAGCAAGATCTCAAGGAAACTATGCCAGCATTGATCAAATAGCTTTAGATATAAAGAATAAATTTGGAAATGATGCAACTATTGGTGTAATATTCCCAATAACTTCAAGAAATAGATTTGCAATATTATTAAAAGGTATAGCAAGAGCTACTAAAAAAATTGTTTTAATGTTATCTTATCCATCTGATGAAGTCGGCAATGCTTTATTAACTTTTGATGAACTTGATGATAAAAATATTAATCCATATACAGATGTATTAGATTTAAAAAAATATAGAGAATTATTTGGTTATAAAAATCATGAATTTACTGGGGTTGATTATGTAGAATATTATGAACAATTAATAAAAGGTGAAGGCTGTGAGTGTGAAATAATATTT
The DNA here is from genome assembly GCA_902803205.1 of uncultured Eubacteriales bacterium. Taxonomy (GTDB): domain Bacteria; phylum Bacillota; class Clostridia; order Lachnospirales; family Lachnospiraceae; genus UBA3633. The sequence continues at coordinate 11,246 of CADCOW010000060.1, forward strand.
GCTAATCAATCAAAAGCAATATTAAATTATACAAAAGATGTGTTATGCTGTGACATACATACAAGAAAAAGAACTAAAAGAATATTAAAAGAACACGGTGGCAACATAATCTTAGGTCTTGATGATATATTAACCAAATCAGTTAATGGTTCTGGTTACAATGAAAAATACGGTTTACTCGGTTCAAATAAAGCAACTGAAGAAAAAGTAAAACTTTTTCCAAAAGAAGAATGTAAACAACTTGTACTTGACATACAAAAATCATTTAAAGAAAAAACAAATAAAAACATTGAAGTTATGGTCTATGGAGATGGTGCTTTTAAAGATCCACAAGGTAAAATATGGGAACTTGCAGACCCTGTTGTATCTCCTGCATTTACAGATGGTCTTATTGGAACTCCAAATGAATTAAAACTCAAATATCTTGCTGATAATGATTATAAAAACTTACAAGGTGAAGATTTAAAAAATGCGATTAAAGAATCTATAAAGAAAAAAGATAATAATCTTAAAGGTAATATGGTATCCCAAGGTACTACCCCAAGACAAATTACAGATTTACTTGGAAGTTTATGTGATTTAACTTCAGGTTCTGGAGATAAAGGAACACCTGTAATACTTGTTCAAGGATATTTTGATAATTATACGAATGAATAAATAATTAAATAACTAATAATTAATAATATACTCTAATAACTTTCAAAATAAAAAAAGTTAGGCTTAACCCTAACTTTTTTATTATTTAATATTTATAATTATTTCCACATACCTGTAGCATCAACTCTAAAACCATCTGGCGTTATTGTATCTTTTAACAATACTCCATTATTATTAAAATAATAATAATTGCCATTGATTTTTGTCCAACCTCTTGCCATTCTTCCCAATTCATTTTCATCAGTATCTAAAAAGTAAATATCATTATTAACATCAATATACCAACCTGTAACCATATTGCCATTAATGTCAAAATAATAATAATCTATAACTTTTGTAGTTGTACCATCACTATGTTTTACATTTTTTTCTAAATTTACCCAAACATTAGAAAGATTAATTAATCTTCCATTGATTCTTCTAATAAATAATTTCCAATTACCATTTTTATCAAGTGCCCATTTAAATGAATAATTTTTATTTACTGTGTCTATTAGTGAAATTGGTTTTGACGCATGTGTGGTTTTCATTCCATTTCTTATTTCAATTTTGTCAGCAAAAACCATATTTGATAAAAATATTACCAAAACAACACCAGCAAAAAAAATTTTTTTGACTTTAAAAAATTTCATCATAGTTTTTACCTTTAAAATTTTTTTTTAAAAAGTATTAGCTATAAGCCGGGTTCTGTCTATGTGGTCATCTATCTGGAACTTATGTCACCACAAGTTTCAAGCGTATACCATAGTCTAAGCGAGCAACCTAAACGACTATTTTTTACTTGCTTCGGATGGAGTTTACAATGCAGTTCATTATCACTAAGAACTCGGTAGTCTCTTACACTACCATTTCACCATTGCCATATAGGCTGTATATTTTCTGTTGCACTATTCATCGGATTACTCCGTCAA
>CADCOW010000061.1 GCA_902803205.1 uncultured Eubacteriales bacterium
GATCAATTAGCTTTAGCAGTTAGAGAGGCATATGAGAAAAGTAAATAAGGAGAACAAAATTATGAGTAAGTCAAAAGTTTATTGGACAGATTTTAGAACTGCACCAGGAGAAGTTGGATTAGCAGGGAAACTACAAAAGTTAATTAAAAAAGCAGGAATTGAACAAATTGATATGAAGAATAAATTTGTTGCAATTAAGATGCATTTCGGGGAGAAAGGAAATCTTGCATTCTTAAGACCAAATTATGCGAGAGCAGTTGTTGATGTGGTAAAGGAACTTGGTGGGAAACCATTTTTAACTGATTGTAATACTATGTATCCAGGTTCAAGAAAAAATGCACTTGAACATCTTGAATGTGCTTGGGAAAATGGTTTTACACCTTATACTGTTGGATGTCCTGTAATTATAGCTGATGGTCTTAAGGGACATGATGAAGAAGAAGTACCTGTGAATGGTGGGATAGTTACAAAGACAGCAAAAATTGGAAAAGCAATAATGGAAGCAGATATATTTATTTCGCTTTCTCATTTTAAAGGACATGAAATGGCAGGTTTTGGTGGCGCTATAAAAAATATTGGTATGGGCTCTGGAAGTCGTGCAGGAAAAATTGATCAACATAGTGCTGGCAAAGCAAAAATTGATGAATCACTTTGTAAAGCTTGTAAAAGATGTCTTAAAGAATGTGCAAATGGTGGATTGGTATTTGATAAGAGCAAAAAGAAAATGACAATAAATGAAAATAATTGTGTAGGTTGTGGTAGATGTGTAGGTGCTTGTAACTTTGATGCAATTTATTTTGAAAATGATGTAGCAATAAAAGATTTAAATGAGAAGATGGCAGAATATACAAAAGCAGTTATTGATGGCAGACCAAATTTTCACATATCACTTATATTAGATGTATCACCAAATTGTGATTGCCATTCTGAAAATGATGTTCCTCTAATTCCAGATATTGGTATGTTCTGTTCATTTGACCCTCTTGCACTCGACCGTGCTTGTGTAGATATGGCTCTTAAACAAAAACCATTTGAGAATACTCAACTTACTGATGAGATGGGCAAGATAGATGCGCACGACCATGGTGATATGTTTACAAATTCAAATCCAAATTCTGAGTGGAAGTCTTGTCTTGCTCATGCGGAGAAAATAGGACTTGGAAGCTCTGACTACGAATTAATTAAAATGTAATCATCATAACAAAGGATTATTATGAAAATGTTAATAGCTTCGGACCTTCATGGTTCAACTTTATATATTAAAAAATTATGGGATAGAGTTGCTATAGAAAAGCCAGATAGAATTATTTTGCTTGGGGATTTACTTTATCACGGGCCAAGGAATGGACTTCCTGAAGAGTATGACACAAAAGAAGCATTTGACCTTTTAAATAGTAAATCAGATATAATAACTTGTGTTCGTGGAAATTGTGATTCAGAAGTTGATGAGATGGTACTTGATTTCTTGATAGAGGCAAAGCATATGATATTATCTGATAGTGGGTTAAATATTTTTATTACGCATGGACATTTTTATAATACAGGTAATTTACCTCCTATGGCAAATATAGATGTGCTTATGCACGGACATACTCATGTGCCTGCATGTGAAGAAATTGGAGATGGAAAATATTATATGAATCCAGGCTCTGTATCTATTCCAAAAGGTGGCTCTGACCACTCATATATAATGTATGAAAATAGAAAATTTGAGTGGAAAAATCTTGATGGGACAGTATATATGGAAAAACAATTATGAGTAATAGCATAGAATTGATGAAAAGCTTTGAGTATAATTTAACATTAGAAGAACTAAATAAAAGAACAAGTAGTGAATATTTGATTACTAAAAAGTTTTTAAATGTAGATTCATTAGAGTATAAAAAATTAGAAGATGGAGATAAAAAAGCTCTTGCTTATCTTGTAAAAGCATCAATCATATTTGATAAAATATATATGCAACTTGATAATGTCCATAATTTAGAAGTATTAGAATGGTTGAAAAAACAATCTGAAAGTGGTGATGAAAAAGGGAAATTAACATTGAAACTTTTTTATGGACAAAAAGGCGTGAATGCAGTTGATAATATGTCAAAAGAAGTGCAATTAATTAAAGGCATTGATAGTAAGATTGGTAAAGGGTTTTATCCAGAAGATTTAACAAAAGAGGAATTTTATACTATTTTAATTACAATGATTCATAAAGGCAAAATAAATGAAGTAAAAAATATTTTAACTCAAAGATCAGTAGTTGTTAGAGATAATGATGAGTTAAAGGGTATAGATTATATTGATTATTTTAAAGAAGATTTTATAAAAGTTGCAGATTTATTAGATAAAGCAAGAGAATATTCTACCAATGCAGATTTTAATGAATATTTAGATTTACAGGCAAAAGCACTTAGAACTGCTGACCCTATGCTTGATGCATATGCAGATAAAAAGTGGGCATCACTTCAAGATATACCACTTGAGTTTACTATTACAAGAGAATCATATGAAGATAAAATGACTGCAAGCATCATTGAAAATGAAGAATTACAAAAACTATTAGATAAAAATAATATAAATGCCATATCAAAAGATTCTCTCGGTTGTCGTGTGGGGATAGTAAATAAAGAAGGTACAGATAATTTATTGAAAATAAAAAAATATTTGCCAGCATTAGCTAAAGCAATGCCAAATAGTGATAAGTATATTCAAATATTATCAGATGATGATGAGAAACAAACTATGGTTGATGTAGATATGGTTATAGCTACAGGTGATGTAGGTGCATATAGAGGAGGAATTACTCTTGCAGAGAATCTTCCAAATGCTGATAAGATGACATTTAAAATTGGTGGCGGAAGAAGGAATGTTTATCATCGGCAAATAAGATTTGTCAGTGATACTGCAAAATTGCAAAAGAAATTAGATGAGATTTTATGTAGTGAACAACACATTTATTATAATAATGAAGCGGACCATTTAGCAACGATTGGACATGAAAATGCACATACACTGGGACCTAAAGATAGCAAAGAAAAACTTGGTAAATATTCTAATATAATAGAAGAAAACAAAGCTGATATGGTAAGCTTGGCATTTTTAGATTTACTTATAGAAAAAGGTATGTATACAAAAGATGAGAGAAATCAAATTATTGTTACTGAAGTTGTGTGTAATTTTTTGAAATCAAAACCTATTCTTACACAAGCACATAGAGTTAGAACTGTAATGCAAAATAAATATTTTTTTGATAATGGTGGATATGAGATTACTGCTTACGGAAAAATAAAAGTTAATATAGATAAAATTCCTAAGATTGCTTATAAGATGTTGGAAGAAATAATTAGTGTACAGTTAAGTGGAAACTTTAAAGATGCAAAAGATTATGTAACTAAATATTTTGTGTGGACAGATGAAATGCAACTAATTGCTGAAAAATTACAAAAAATTGATAAAACATTAAATGGTTGTGTGGAAAATAAATTGGCGGATAGCCTGTTAGAATAGTCCCTTATAATTTAAAAAAATAGTATTTGAGAAACTATAAATAAAACAATAAAAGTATATTATGCATTTGTAGCATAAGAATAATAAGTATAATGAAAATTAGTATTATAGCAGTAGGAAAAGTAAAAGAAAAATATTTGAAAGATGCAATAGATGAGTATAAAAAAAGGCTGTCTAAGTTTTGCACTTTAAATATTACTGAAGTTAATGAAGTAATTGCCAAAGTTGAAAATGAAACAAATATAAAAAACACTATAAAACAAGAAGGAAATGAAATTATTTTAAAACTTGATGCATTTGCAAAAAACACTTTTATTTTTGCTTTAGATATTGATGGTAAAGAATTATCAACTATAGAATTTGAAGAAAAGTTAGAAGAAATAAAATTGAATAGTGTTTCGGAAGTTATATTTATAATTGGTGGTTCATATGGCTTAAGTGAAGATGTAAAAAAGAAGGCTAATTTTAGGTTAAGTTTTTCAAGAATGACATTTCCACATCAGTTATTTCGTATCATATTGTTGGAGCAAATATATAGAGTTTTTAAAATTGCAAATAATGAACCATATCACAAATAGTGGTAATTATGTGGTAAATGTACTCAATATCTTTATTATTTTTAAAATGTGTGTTATAATAAAATTAGTAAAAAATGTAAATTATGTATAGGGAGAGAAAATATTATGAAAAAAATATGTAAATTATTGACATTGATAGTAGTGTTAGTTTTATCTTTGCAAATTTTTTCATCTGTAGCCGCACCTTATATTGGTGATGATTACCCACAAGTTTACGATTTATATTGGAATAATAGAACTGCTAAATGGTCTGTTGATGGAAGAGCTCATAGATATGAGGTAAGACTTTATAGAGATGGAAGAAGAGTGGCTACTAAGACCACATCAGGTAGAAGTCATAATTTCTCAAGTGAGATGTCAAGGGGAGAACATGATTATTATTTTGAAGTTCGCCCATACAATAATACAACTGGTTGGGGAGAATGGGAACAATCTGATACAAAAATAGTATATATTAGTGGTGGCAGTGGTAGTGGTGGTGGAGGTATTGTTATTCCAGGAGGACCTGGTGAGCAAAATCAACCACTGTATAATAATACACCACAAATTATATATAATCCAGTAGGTCAATGGGTGCCACAAAATAATTATTGGCATTTTGTATTTACAAATGGTGTAATGGCATCAAACTCATGGCTTTCAATAAATGGAAAATGGTATTATATTGATATAAATACTAATATGGCTGTTGGACTTACAAATATTGGTAGTAGTACATATTATTTCAATCCAGATGGCACTATGGTTACTGGTGGACTTATGATAAATGGAATAAATCACTATTTTGATGGTGAAGGTAAGATGGTATATTAATTTGTTTTAAGTATTTTGCAAGGGTGGATTTGTCCACCCTTATTGTTATTTTGTGGGGGATATAATATGCGAGAAGAACTACTTAGACTAATTGAAAATAATAGTAGAATTGATACAAAAGAATTAGCCAAGATGTTAAATGTAACAGAAGTTGATATTTTAAATGAGTTATCAAAACTTGAATCAGAAAATGTCATCTGTGGTTATTTTACTTTAATTGATTGGGAAAAAATAAGTGTAGAAAAAGTTACTGCACTTATTGAAGTTAGAGTTACACCACAGCGTGGTCAAGGTTTTGATAAGATAGCAGAAAGAATTTATAATTATCCAGAAGTTAAATCAGCCTATCTTATATCAGGTGGGTATGATATACTTGTTATATTGGAAGAAAAATCTTTGAAAGAAATTGCAAGTTTTGTATCAGATAAATTATCAACTCTGGAATCAGTTTTAAGTACTGCAACACATTTTATTCTTAAAAAATATAAAGATATGGGTACTATATTAGAAAAACAACATGATGATGATAGAGAGGTAATATCATAATGACCTATAATCTTTCAGAAAAAGTTTTAAATATAAAACCATCTGGAATAAGAAAGTTTTTTGATTTGGTTGCAGAAAGAAAAGGAGTGATTTCTCTTGGAGTTGGAGAACCAGATTTTAATACACCTTGGCATATAAGAGATGAAGGTATATATGCATTTGAAAAAGGGAGAACATTTTATACATCAAATTCTGGACTAAAAGAGTTGAGAATAGAAATATGCAATTATTTACATAGAAAGTTTCATCTTACATATGAAGCACTTACAGAAACACTTGTGACTGTAGGTGGTTCTGAGGCCATTGATCTTGCATTTCGTGCTCTTATAAATGAAGGAGATGAGGTAATAATACCTGAACCTTGTTATGTGTCTTATAAGCCATGTGCAATTTTGGCAAATGCAAAACCAGTGGTGATTGATTTAAAAGCAGAGAATGATTTTAGACTCAAAGCATCGGAATTAAGAAATGCTATAACAGATAAAACAAAAATATTGGTGCTTGCATTTCCAAATAATCCAACTGGTGCAATTATGGAGAGGAAAGACCTTGAAGAGATTGCAAAAGTTGTTATAGAAAAAAATATTTATGTGGTGTCAGATGAAATATATGCTGAATTAACTTACAAAGGGAAACATACATCTATAGCAGAAATAAATGGTATGAAAGATAGGACTATACTTATAAATGGGTTTTCAAAGGCATATGCTATGACAGGTTGGAGACTTGGATATGCATGTGGACCAAAAGAGATTATTCAACAAATGACAAAAATTCATCAATTTGCAATTATGTGTGCACCAACTGTTAGTCAATATGCAGCAGTTGAGGCACTTAAAAATGGTGATAGTGATATAGAGATGATGAAAGAAGCATACAATCAAAGAAGGAGATTTTTGCTTAATTCATTTAAAGAAATGGATATACCTTGCTTTGAACCATATGGTGCTTTCTATGTGTTCCCTTGCATAAAAAAATACGGTATGACAAGTGAAGAGTTTGCTATGAAATTTTTAGAAGAAGAAAATGTGGCAGTGGTGCCAGGCACAGCATTTGGAGATAGTGGAGAAGGATTCCTTAGGATTTCTTATGCATACTCTATAGATAATTTAAAGGTTGCAATGGAAAAACTTAAAAGTTTTATTGCTAAACTTAAACAATAAGTCTTATTATTTTTAATTATCGGTATTTATTAAACTATATATCATATAACCTGAGTAAAAATTTAATTTGACATTTTACACTTAAATTGTTAATATATTTGTATGAAGTATGCAAACGGAAAATTAAATACTATGATGATGTGCATGATGAGAGATTATTTTTCGTGTGCACATAAATCTTAATAATATTTAGTTAAATAAGTGCTACGGAAAATAAGTAATTCCGTAGCACTTTTTTATTGAATGTTATTAAAAAAATATGTATAATCTATAAAAGCCATATGTAAGGCAATTTAGGAGGAAATTATGAAAAAAAAGATTTTAGGAGTTACATTAGCATTAGCAACTTGTTTATCAGTTGCTTGTGGTGGTAATAAGGTAGCAACTACCACTAATACTGAAGCAACTGAAGCAAAAAGTGAGTTGAAAGTAATAACAGTTGCTGCATCACCAGTTCCACATGCAGAGATTTTGTATCAGGTGGTTGAGCCTATGAAAGCACTTGGTTATGATTTGCAGGTTAAAGAGTTTAGCGATTATGTCATCCCAAATACTGCAGTTGAAGAGGGAAATATAATGGCAAATTATTTCCAACATTTTCCTTATCTTGATGATTTTAATAAAGAGAGAGGAACACATATAGTTCAAGTTGGTAGTCCTATACATTTTGAACCATGTGCAATATATGCAGGTAAGAAAGCGACATTAGAATTAGAAAATGGTGATAAGATTGCAGTTCCAAATGATGTTACAAATGAAGCAAGAGCATTATTACTTCTTGAATCAGCTGGCATCATAAAGTTAAGAGAAGGTGCTGGACTTAATGCTACTAAACTTGATATAGAAGAGAACCCAAAGAATGTTGAGATAGTTGAATTAGAAGCAGCACAAGTACCAAGATCACTTCAAGATGTAGCTATAGCTTGTATGAATGGAAATTATGCTATGGAAGCAGGATATAATGTGACCGATGCATTATTTGTAGAGTCAAAAGATAGTGAAGCTGCTAAAACTTATGGAAATATTTTTTGTGTAAAAGATGGAAATCAAGGAGAAGCCTGGGCACTTGATTTATATAATTGTTTAAAAGACCAAAGTGTAAAAGATTATATAGCAAAAACTTATAATCAATCAGTTATAGCTATTGACTAGTTATCGCTTAAAAATATATAATTTATATTTATGTAAGGGCGGGTATCATCCGCCCATTTAATTGCAAAAATATGTAAAAAATAGTAAAATATAATGGTAGAGAATTTAAAATATTTTATTAATGGGAACTAATAGATTAGCCCAAGTTGAAAGGAGTAATATGTATACAGCTGCAGTTATAACCATAAGTACAAAAGGTGCAAAAGGAGAGAGAGTGGATACAAGTGGCCCAAATCTTGTTAATATGCTAAAAAATGATGGTTATGATGTAAAATATACAAATATAATACCAGATGATTTTGAGATTATAAAAAATGAATTATTAAAAGTCTGTAATGAGAATATAAATTTAATTTTGACAACTGGTGGCACAGGTTTTTCTCAAAGTGATGTAACTCCAGAAGCAACAAATGCTGTAGTAGAAAGATTTACCCCAGGGATACCTGAGATGATGAGAAGCCTCAATTTAAAAAATACAGATAAGAGTTGTTTATCAAGATCGGTAGCAGGTATAAGGAAAAACTCTTTGATAATAAATCTTCCAGGCAGTGAGAGAGCAGCAAAAGAAAATTTTGAAGTAGTGATGAAGCCGATTAAGCACGGTCTTGATATGCTTAATACTGTTGGCTCTGCAAATTGTGGTGGTTAGCCGTAATTAGGTGTCATACACTTATTTAGTGAAGCATTTTGTATAAACAAAAATGAAATAGTAAAAATGAAAATTAATAATATAAAAAAGAATAGATTAATTAGTATATTGGTAGCAATATTACTAACTATATTTTCTGTGTGTGTTAATATTTTTGCTTCAAATATAAATATAATAAATGGTGCTGAAAACATAGTTATAGATAAAAGTAAAAAGAAAATTGCAGTAATAGGTGATAATTTTGCAAAAAATTTTGAGAAGAATATAGGTTACAATAACTTTGAATATTATATATATAATGAAAGTGATAATATTTATAATACTGAAAATGTAACAAGAACATTTATGGCACTGGAAAGTGATGATTATAATTTTGTTTTGTTTACATTAGGGTCTTTATCAACTTTAAAAAACTATGATGTAAATGTATTTTATTCGTATATGAAAAATTATATGGATATAGCAAAAAGAGAGAATAAATATGTTTTTTTACATACATATATGAGTTTTACTGGTAGTGATTCTGTAAATAATAAATGTAGTAGTGTAAACATAGATAATGTGTTAAAAAAAATATCAAATGAATATGCAAATGTTTTTTATATAGATATGAGTAATTTTCATAATGGTGGGTATTTACTTGTAGATGGTAAAAATTATAATGTATTATTTTTTCAGACGCTTTGTGCAAAACTTATGTATATGAGAGATAATATCAATAATATACAGTATAATACAATGTCTGATTGGATGATGACATCTAATTACAATGTCTTGGCAGTTGCAGGTGACTCTTATGCAGGTACATTTACAAGATTTGAAAAAGAAAAAAAGTATAATATACTGGAGTTTGCAAAATCGGGAAGAACTATAGGACAGAATAAAAATTTAATTGACCAGTCTATAGATTCAGTGGCTAAGTTTATACTTATATCTACAAGTGTAAATGACTATGAAAAACAAAGCAAACTAAATTCATTTGAATATAATTTAAGGAGATTTATAAACCATGCTCTTCTTAATCATAAAATAGTATTTTTACATACTTATATGAAATATTCTGCGGCTATAAAAAGAGATGTTGAAATCAAAGACTATGATAATATAATAAAAAAACTTGCAGATGAATATGAAAATGTTATTTACATAGATATGCATGATTATGAAAAGAAAGAATATGAAATGCCAGATAAGAGACACTATGATAAAGAGTTTAATGATGCTATGTATGATAAGATTGATAAATGGATACAAGCATTTGAATAATTATTAGTTATATTTTAACAAAAAAAATGGACGATAGTTAATCGCCCATTTTTAAATTTACTATTAATTACTTTTTCCTTTTTACTTGTGCTGTACCATATCGTTTCATATTTGCATCAAAGAGACCAAACCAAAGACTATAACCTTCTCTAACTTCAGCATCATATTCTCTAAAAATATCAACTATGAAAGTTCCGTTTGCAACATATTTTTCTGATACACAAGTTACTTGATATTGATTTTCAGCAAGTTTTACAACAGATGTGATAGTAACTGGAACTCTATGTATACGTTCTCTTGTACTTGCTAATCTTTCAAGACCATAGTAAAAACCATTTGATGTGCAACCAGATGGGATGTCAGCATAATTCTTTATATATGCAGTTTGTGTTTGTGGTTGGTAAATAATAGGAGTATCTGCATAAGATACCATTACAAATCCTACACTTAATAGTATAGATAATATTGTTGTTAAAAAATTTTTCTTAAACATATTTATGCTCCTTTAATATTATAAAACATTATTTCTTTTTTGCTTTTTTAACTGCTTTAGTAACTTTTTTCATTGTTTTTTTGATATTTGCATTAGCTTTTTTAGCTACTTTTTTTACATCTTTCTTAGCTTTCTTTACAGTTTTTTTAGCATTTTTTTCTACTTTTTTAACAGCTTTTTTAGTTTGAGTCTTAGCCTTTGCAACTACTTTTTTAGCTTTTCCTTTAAGAGTTCCTTCTTCTGCTATAGCAGCTTGAGCAGCAGCAAGTCTTGCTATAGGAACTCTAAATGGTGAGCAAGATACATAGTCAAGTCCAATATTGTGGCAGAATTCAACAGAAGAAGGATCTCCACCATGTTCTCCACATATACCAAGATGTAAATCTTTATTTGCTGATTTACCTTTTTCAATAGCAATCTTCATAAGTGATCCAACACCTACTTGATCAAGTTTTGCAAATGGGTCATTTTCAAAAATCTTCTTATCATAGTAAGCATCAAGGAATTTTCCTGCATCATCTCTTGAGAATCCAAAAGTCATTTGAGTTAAGTCATTAGTTCCAAAACTGAAGAATGCAGCTTCTTTTGCAATATCATCAGCAGTGAGTGCAGCTCTTGGAATCTCTATCATAGTTCCAACTTTATATTTAAGTTTAGAACCAGCTTCAGATATAAGTTTGTCAGCAGTTTCAACTACTACATTTTTTACATATTTGAGTTCTTTTACTTCCCCAACAAGTGGTATCATTATTTCAGGAACAATTTTCCAATTAGGATGTTTTTTAGATACATTTATAGCTGCTTTTATAACTGCTCTTGTCTGCATAGCAGCAATCTCTGGATAAGTAACTGCAAGTCTACATCCACGATGTCCCATCATAGGGTTAAATTCTTTTAAACCATCGATAATTGCATTTACTTGATCAACAGTCTTTCCTACTTCATTTGCAAGTTTCTCAATATCCTTTTTCTCTTTAGGAACGAACTCGTGAAGTGGTGGGTCAAGGAATCTTATATTTACAGGATATCCTTCAAGTGCTTCGTATAATTCTTCAAAGTCTTTTTGTTGCATAGGCTCTATTTTTGCAAGTGCTTTTTCACGAGCTTCTACAGTATCTGCACAAATCATTTCTCTAAATGCATCAATTCTATTGCCTTCAAAGAACATATGTTCAGTTCTGCAAAGTCCTATACCTTCTGCTCCAAGTTCTTTTGCTTTTTTTGCATCTCTTGGAGTGTCAGCATTTGTTCTAACAGTTAATCTTCTATATTTGTCAGCCCACTTCATTATTTTCTCAAACTCACCTGCGATAGAAGCTTCTTTGGTTTCAAGTTTTCCATCATATATACAACCATTAGAACCATCTATAGAAAGAAGATCTCCCTCATGGAAAGTTTTTCCTCCAAGTGAGAATTCTTTTTTAGCTTCATTCATAACTATATCAGAACAACCTGATACACAACATTTACCCATACCACGAGCAACAACTGCAGCATGACTTGTCATACCACCACGAACAGTAAGTATACCTTGAGCGGCTTTCATACCTTCTATATCTTCAGGACTTGTTTCAAGACGAACAAGTACAACTTTCTTTCCATCATTTGCCCAATTCTTTGCATCTTCAGCTGTGAATACTATTTGACCAGAAGCAGCACCAGGGCTTGCAGCAAGTGCTTTTCCTATAGGAGGATTTTTCTTTACAGCTTCAGTATCAAATGTTGGATGAAGAAGTGTATCAAGATTTCTTGGGTCTATCATAGCAACTGCTTCTTTTTCAGTTCTCATTCCTTCTGAAACTAAATCACAAGCAATTTTGAGTGCTGCTTTTGCAGTTCTCTTACCATTACGAGTTTGAAGCATATAGAGATGTTTGTCTTCAATTGTAAATTCCATATCTTGCATATCTCTATAATTTTTTTCAAGCTTGTCACAAATTTTTGTAAACTCTTTATATACATCTGGCATAATTTTTTCAAGTTCAGCTATTGGTTTAGGAGTTCTTATTCCTGCAACTACATCTTCGCCTTGAGCATTTAATAAGAATTCTCCCATAAGTTTCTTTTCACCAGTAGCAGGGTTTCTTGTAAATGCAACACCAGTGCCAGATGTATCTCCCATATTACCAAATGCCATCATTTGAACATTTACTGCTGTTCCCCAACTATATGGTATGTCGTTATCTCTTCTATAAACATTTGCTCTTGGATTGTCCCATGAACGGAATACTGCTTTTATAGCTTCACTTAATTGAACAACTGGATCATCTGGGAAATCTTTTCCAATTGCTTTTTTATATTCAGCTTTAAATTGTTTTACTAATTCTTGTAAATCTTCGGCAGATAAATCAACATCTTGCTTAACACCTTTTTTGTTTTTCATTTCATCAATTAATTCTTCAAAATGTTTTTTGCCAACTTCCATAACAACATCAGAGAACATTTGAATAAATCTTCTATAGCAATCCCAAGCCCATCTTGGATTGCCAGATTTTTTTGCAAGTGTTTCAGTGACAGTTTCATTGAGACCAAGATTTAAAATTGTATCCATCATACCAGGCATAGATGCTCTTGCACCAGAACGAACAGAAACTAAAAGTGGATTCTCTTTGTCACCAAATTTTTTCTTTGAAAGTTTTTCAAGGTCTTTAACATTTTGCATTATTTGACCCATGATTTCTTTGTTGATAGTTTTTTTGTCTTCGTAATATTGAGTACAAGCTTCAGTTGTGATAGTGAAACCTTGTGGAACAGGAAGACCAAGTCTTGACATTTCTGCAAGGTTTGCACCTTTGCCACCTAAGAGATTTCTCATAGAGGCATTTCCTTCTTTAAATTTGTAAACCCATTTTCTTGCCATATTACCCTCCTATAAATTTTATTATTTAGGGAACTGTTAAGAGTTCCAATGTAAATGTGACAACAAAAATTACTATGTTTGTAACTTATATAATTATAGCACTTGTTTAAGAAAAAAAAAATAGTAAACTTTGGGGAAATTTTGTTTACGGAATTTAA
>CADCOW010000062.1 GCA_902803205.1 uncultured Eubacteriales bacterium
ACTTTATATTTTCCATTTTCATCTTTTGTAATCCAATTCTTATCATCTTCAGTTATAGCTATGTTTTCGCCTGACTCTATATATTTATTAAGTGCATCGGAGATATTATTCAATATTGCATCATAATAAGTACCACTTCTAAGTCCAGTTAATGTTAATTCATTTCCATTTTTATCTTTCAAATGCAATGAGTTTAAATAATTTATATACTCTTCTGCTTCTAACTCTTGAAGTCTTTTTTCAAAATCAGTTATACTTCCATTATAAATACCTCCTTCATCTACAAGGTCAACCCACCACCAAGCATAAGCCATATCTGCATTTTCTATATCGGCTATAGGACAATAATTTTGTGACGCAAAAATATTATCGTGGAATGCGCTTTCATATGTACCATCTGCATTTTTGCTAACACCTAAAGTTCCTGCCTCATACATATAAGGATAATATTCTTTCATATCACCACTTACACCAAATATAGAACTCATTTGTCCACCACCAGATGTGCCTATAGATATTATTTTATTTTTATCTCCTGGTATAACTGAATCATTTGCACGAAGTTCTATGACACCTGACTTAAGATCTGCCATTTGCATAGGTGCTTTTCCAGTATGAAGTGTAGAATCACTATTCATCGCATCTCTGCTTCTTGCTCCACAAGTCACATATACGAATCCCTCATCAATGTAAGATGTCTCACATGACCTTGGACTACTTGATCTCCATCCTCCGCACTCATTTAAAAAAACTATTGGTGCAGTTTTTGCAGTGTAGCCATTTTTTGTATTTTCAAAATTGATACCTAATACATTTCCATTTTCATCTACATTAAAATATTCAGCTGGTGCATAGATGAGCATGGTTTGATTTTCTATGTTTGTAATATTTGCATTGATATAGACACCTCTAAATACCTCAGCATTTTTCATCATCATTTCTCTAAGTCCACCTGGCATACCGCCTTGCATCCCGCCTGGCATTCCGCCTGGCGCACCACCTTGTGGTCCACCATTTTTATTTCCGTTGTCTATGCTCTCTTGATTATTTGCACCCACATTTATTTTTGCTTCACTTGACTTGACTGGATTTCCAGTTTCATCTATATATGCAAATGTAAAATATTTTCCATCATCACTCTTAATCCATTTATAAACTTTTTCTTCAATCCCCTTTTTGTAATCAAGATAAATACTTGGATCTATATTCTTATTGTCAATACTTGATACATATGCTACTGCATCTAACAACTCTACACTGCCATTATTTGCATTATCCCCTTTTTCTTTATCAGTGCTTTCTATCAGTGTATTGGTATTATCGCCTACTTTACTATCACCATTTTTTACAGAACCACTACATGCAAATATCGTTAGTATTAATAAAATACAAAGCACATTGCTAATAAATTTCTTTATAAATTTTTTGCTTCTGATTTTCATTTTTTTCTACTCCATTTATAAAATATCCTGATTGAAAATACTAAAGAAATATTATTTCAATTTCTCAAGTTCTTCTTTAGCTTCTTTTACACCAGTAGCATTTTCATTTCCTGAGTTTGCTGCCTTTTCAAAATACTCTTTTGCTCTTTCTGTATTTTGATTAACACCTTTTCCTTGAAGATACATAAGTCCTAAATAATAATAACTTGTAATATCATCTCTTAAAGTTCCTATATGATAAAAAATACTTGCTTGAATATCATTTTGTGGCAAAGATAAACCATTCTCATACATATATCCTACATATCTTGGTGCTTTTTTATCTGAAGCTACACAACCATCTAAAAATAATTCTAATGCTTCCTCGTTTTTTCCTTCATCAAGTTTTTTCTTGCCAGCATTTGCAAAATTTACTTGCTGATTATTATTATTTTTAGTTTTTGTAAATAAGTATTCTCTTGCAGCATCAATTTTATATGCATAATCAAATGAATACATATGTTCATTGTTTGACTGAACTCCAGCTGGCACTACCTCACCTTTTTTAAACATAAATAAATTATAATTATTACCTTCTGACACAGCCTCTTTTACAATTTTATTTTGATTCTCATATGTATCTTTAATGCTAAAATAACGATAACTATATTTTGTATTTTCTTCATCAAGCAAATTTTTTAATTTACTCATACCTTCACTTGCTTTAGTATCACCTTCAGATACAAGATAAATAATATTTCTATCTTTGAGTCTCTTTACCATATTATTGTCAAATTGACTACCTACTGGCATATATGCTGCAAATATATCATTAAAATATGTAGCATAAAAGAAACTTAATATTCCACCCATAGACTGTCCTGTAGTATAAATTCTATCAGTATCAATGCTATAATTTTTGCAAATGTCTTTTATAACATCAAGATTAATAAATACATCTTCTGACACATTGTTGTCATCATCAACAACACTTTCCATTCTACTTTGAACAGTTTTATAATCATGACTAAGTCCACCACTAAATGCAGGAACATATACAAAACATTCATTCTTCTTCTGTGCTTCTTCAGTAGTCCATACAAGTCCACCATATCCTTGTGTAAGTTGACTTAAAGTATCTTTACCAAAAAGACTCGCATCAGGTATAAACTGCACCA
>CADCOW010000063.1 GCA_902803205.1 uncultured Eubacteriales bacterium
ATTAAATCCTATCTGTCTATCCCCTCTATATTTTTTATCATTAATAATACTTATCTCTATTAATTTTTCAGCTTGGCTTTCTTTAAAATTTAAAATTACATATGCGGATTTTAATTCTTCTTCAATAGTCTCTATGCTTTCATGCATGTAAGCTGCATCATCTAATGAATTAGGTAAATATGTATTTACACTTCTATCAGGTATTACTTTCTTTCTATCACTTTTCGCACCAGTTATCATCTCGTAAGCTTCTGTGATAGACATACTTGCTTTTAGTGCCTCGTATTCAACAACTTCATCACCATAAATAATTTCAGATTGTGATGCTTCAAATAATGAGTTTTCTTCCAAAGCTGACTCAGTTGCTTTTTCAGTGCTAACAATAGTTGAAGGGCTCTCAGTTCCTTCTTCCATGCCATCAGAACTATGAGTTTTTTGAGCCTCAGAACTTGTTGACACTTGAGTGGTATTCTCAGAACTTGCCTCAATAACAGTAGTTGTCGTTTCTTCAGGACTCGCTGAACTTGTCCCTACGTCAGTTGTTGTTGATTCTTCTGTTGTTGACTCCACTGTTGTTGACTCTTCTGTTGTTGATTCCTCAGTTGTTGACTCCTCAGTTATTGACTCTTCTGTTGTTGATTTCTCAGTTGTTGATTCCTCAGTTGTTGACTCATCAGTTGTTGATTCCTCAGTTGTAGACTCCTCAGTTGTTGACTCCTCAGTTGTTGACTCCTCAGTTGTTGACTCCTCAGTTGTTGACTCTTCAGTATTACCTTGTTCTCCATCAGTCTTAGTAAAACCACTTACAGTCTCCCCTATCGTTTCATTATTTTCAGGCTCATCTTGAATCGCCCCTACAGTAGACTCATCTTGAGTTTTATCATCATTTTTATTGGCATCAACCCTCTCAACCTCACCACTCATGTTATTTTCATTAAGTATCGTATTTGCAGCATTAACTATCTTTTCTTTTTCGTCTTCAGACATAACATAGTTTTCTTTTTCATTCTCTGTCATTATATCGTCAGCAAGAATCGAACCATCAACTATAGCATCAGAATAGTTATACTCCTCATACTTATTCTTTTGCATATATTCTTCTACTGATTTTGAAACTAATTTATTTTTAACACTCTCATCAAAAAAAGCTCTGTCGATAACTTTTATAGTGTAGTCTCTACCATACTTACCAGTCATATCAACCATAGTGAGCTTTACTTTCTCTGCTTTTAAGTCTTCACCCTTTCTTTTAACTTTAAATACATACTTATTATTGTCATCATTCTCTTTTGCATCAAAGTAATTATATGGCATATAAAACATACCTTCATCAATTAAATCTTCTTCAATCTCAAGTTCATCAACAAACTTGTATTCCCACTTTTTTGCATACACATCATTTGCTGGTACAATACAAGATAAAAACATAGACACTATAAGAAGTATACTAATTTTTCTTTTTACTAAATTCCAAATTGTAATAAAACTTTCTTTTTTCATAGCTTTATCCCCTACAAAAACTTCATATTAAAAAAAACCAGTGAATTAAAACACTGGTTTATGACAATCAAAAATTGTCCTTCTTATATCTACAAGAATATTGTATTGTATTATTAATCATCATTCTCAGCTTCTTTCAATGCTTTTGCTTTTTCAACTTCTCTATCACATATATCCTTTGGTGCTTCTTCATATCTTGCAAACTCATATGAAAATACTCCTGTGCCTCCAGTCATAGAACTAAGAGTAGTTGTATAATCATACATTTCCATTTGTGGGACTTCAGCTTCTATCTGGGTTTTTTTACTTACAGTTGGGTTCATCCCAAGAACTCTACCTCTTCTCTTAGTTAAATCTCCTATTACATCACCTGTAAATCTATCATCAACCTCAACTCTTACAGTTACTATTGGTTCAAGTAAACATGGGCTTGCTTTCATAAATCCATCTTTAAATGCACCTATAGTAGCAAGTTTAAATGCCATTTCAGATGAATCAACTTCATGGAATGATCCATCATAGAGAACTGCCTTAACACCAACTACAGGATATCCAGCGAGAGGTCCTTTCTCACAACATTCTATAAGACCTTTCTCTACTGCTGGGAAATAATTTTTAGGCACTGCTCCACCTACTACTTCAGTTCCAAAATCAAAAGCATTGTCAAAATCATTTGATGGTGAAAATCTCATCTTGACATGTCCATATTGACCGTGACCGCCTGATTGTTTTTTATGTTTATATTCTACATCTGAAGTTTTCCTTATAGTTTCTTTAAATGCAACCCTTGGTTCTTCCAAAATTATTTCAACTTTATACTCATTTAATAGACGACTTGCAACCATCTCAAGTTGAAGATTTCCTATACCATAAAGAAGCATTTGATGATTTGCTACATCATTTATAGATCTAAGAGTAAGATCCTCTTCACAAAGTTTAGCAAGAGCCTGTGCAAGTTTATCTATATCACCTTTCTCTTTTGCACGATAAGCTTTATATGTATATGGTTTACTGATTTCTGTTTTTGCAAACATAACTGGCAACTGCTTTGTAGCAAGTGAATCTCCAGTTCTTGTATTTGTTAATTTTGCAAGAGCACCTATATCACCTGCATGAAGTTCAAATACTTCTTGTGCCTTGTTTCCTGATAATACATATATCTTACCAATTTTTACATCTTCTTCTTTTGAAACATTATAAAGTAAATCATCTGTCTTTAAAACTCCACTACAAACTTTTATAAATGAATATCTACCTATATATGGATCAACCATTGTCTTAAATACATAAGCAGATTTTTGTTTTGAAAAGTCATAGTTAAGTCCTACTAATTCATTTGTGTTTTTATTGATACCATTTAATTCTTTTTGATCTGGTGATGGGAAATATTTTATTATATCATCAAGAGTTGTATAAACACCATGCGCAAGCATATTTGAACCCATACCCATAAGAACTATTGAACCATTTGTTACATTATGTTTAAGTGCAGATCTAATTTCAAATTCAGAAAATTCTTCTCCTGCAAAATATCTATCCATCATTTCTTCAGATGTCTCTGCAACTGATTCCATGAGCACTGCTCTATATTTTTCTAAGTACTCTTTATTATATTCTGGGATTTCACACTCAACTGCATTATCCCCTTCCCATCTATATGCTTTTCTTGAAATAATATTTACATATCCTACAAACTTTTCATTTTCACGAATAGGGAGATTGACAGGTGCAACTTTTTTCCCAAAAAGTTCTGTAGCTTGTTCAACAACTTGTCTAAATGAAGCATTGTTATCATCCATATTAGTTACATGAATAAACCTTGGCAATTTATATTTATCACATATATCCCAAGACCTTTTTGTACCAGCTTCAATACCTGACTTACCATTGACAACTATAACTGCTGCATCTGCTATACCACAAGCTTCTTCAACTTCACCAATAAAATCAGAAAATCCAGGAGTATCAATAACATTTATCTTTCTACTATCCCATTCCAGTGGAATAATAGAGGCTTGACAAGAAATTTTTCTCTTTTGTTCTTCCTTGCCAAAATCTGAAATAGTATTGCCTGAATCTACAGAACCCATCTTGTCAGTAATTCCTGCAACTTTTGCGATTGCCTCAACCATTGATGTCTTACCTGAACCACTATGACCAAGTAAAACTACATTTCTAATTTTGTCAGTTGTATAAATCTTCATAAAACCCCTCCCTTATTTATAATAATTTCATTTTTTTATTAACAATATTTGAACGCAAACAAACGAGTTTTAAACTCAAAACAATTTGTACATATGTCTAAAATTCAAGTTTTTATATTTCAAATAAGTTAATATATATTATATCAAAAAATAGCTATAAAATCAATTATATAAGCATCTAAAAGGCTCATAAAAAACTTGATAATATAGCTATTTTATAGTTAATTAGAAATTTTATCTCACTTTATTTCATTTTTCAGCAAATCTACAAATTCTTCAAGACATAAATTATTCTCTTTCATATAATTTGCTACTTCTTTCCCAACATATCTGAAATGCCATGGTTCATAAATAACTTTTGTGATATCTTCTTTATCTTTTGGATATCTAAGAATAAATCCATATTCCGCTGAATGAGCATTTAGCCATTTGAATGTATCAGTATTTTCTATTTCTTTTGTCTTAAAATCATAAGGAATATCTGTTATATCAGCTGCAAGACCAGTTTGGTGTTCGCTTGTTCCTGGCGGTAATACTATAGTTTTTGCAACTTCTTCACCATATTGCTCTATCTTTTTTTGGTATAACATATTTTGCACATATCTTCCACGATAAGTTGAACTTAAATATACATTAAGACCTGCTCTTCTTGCATCTAAAATAAATTTTTTCAAGTCTTCTGCAGCTCTATAATCAAATTTTCTCCCATGCTCAATTTCTACAAGTTCTGGTGTATAATCACCAATAGAATTATCAATATTAGCAAGTATAAGTCTATAATCTGTAAGACTTATACCAAGAGTTTCAGAAAGCAATTTTGTTTCTGTAGCTGTCTCATCTACCACATTTACTTCTTTACTGCATGCACAAACTGAAAATGATATTGTCATAAAAACTATAACAAATAAAAACTTTAAAATACCTATATTTAACATTTTAAAATAAGCGCAATCAACTTTTAAATAATTGTGTTTATCTGTATTAATTTTATTCATTTTTATCATGATAAATATTATATCATATTTATATAAAAATGAAAACAAAAACTAAGGGCTTGCATTTATAGTCTTTTTTAATTATAATTTTAAAGTAATTTTGGAGGCAAAATATAATTATGAGATTAAGACATAAGAAAAATGCAGAAAGCCTGATACTTGATTCACCAATGATTATTAACAATCAAAATGTAGAGTCTTTTTTTACTTGTAATTTCCCCCTTCATCTTGAACTTGGTATGGGGAAAGGTAGATTTATAACTAAGATGGCACTTAAGTTCCCTAACATCAATTTTATAGGGATTGAAAAATCTGCAACTATAGTATTAAAAGCAGTTGATTTATTTAACAAATTACACACTGATTCTGAATTTAATAATGAATTAGGTGAATCACAAAGTATAAAAAACTTAAAATTTATGTGTAAAGATATTGCAAATCTTAAGGATACTTTCTTACCTCATAGCATAGATAAGATTTATCTAAATTTTTCTGACCCCTGGCCAAAGAAGCGACATGAAAGTAGAAGACTTACACATCATAATTTTCTTTCCTTATATGAATATTTATTAAAAAAAGATTCCTTTTTAGAATTTAAGACAGATAATCTGTTACTTTTTGAATTTTCACTTGAAGAAATAAAAAATTCCAATTTCAAATTATTGGAATTTACTTATGACCTTCATAATGATAATAAATTAAATGAAGGAAATATAATGACTGAATATGAAGAAAAATTTAGCAAAATTGGGAATAAAATATGTAAACTTATTGCTCAAATATAAAAGGGCAGATAATCTGCCCTCTATTATTTTAAACCAGCATTATTCCAGTTAAAGTGACTTTCGTTTTATCTCCTGTAAGTCTTCTTGAATAGAAAATATCTTCATGGTATGTGCAAATATCTGTTTTTGATATATTCTTTTCTTTTATACCATATCTAAGAAGTGATAATCTTATACTCTCTGCTACATCAAGCAAATATTTTTCAGGTTTTTCTTTTATAGGCTTAAAAACTTTATGTATCTCATCACACACAAGTATTTTCTTAAACTCATCTATTAATTCTATTCCTACTTCATAACAATTTACACAAATTGATGGTCCAAAATGTATAAGTATATCATCAACATTTGAATTATATTTTTCTTTCATTAAATCAATAGCATTTTCTGTAATTTTTTGAACAGTTCCTCTCCAACCACTATGCACCATCCCTATAGCTTTTTTCACAGGGTCAAGTATATAGACAGGTACACAATCTGCTACAATCACAAGTAGCATAAGATTTTTTTCATTTGTTATAACACCATCACAATATCCTTCTACTTCCATTTTTGTAACACCAAGCCCGCCATCTTCTTTCTTTGCAATCATAATATTTTTGCTATGTCCTTGTGGAAGTCTCACCATTTGTTCATAAGTTATACCAAATAAATCACCTACTTCTTTATAATACTTAAGGTCTTCCATATTGGCTTCTTTATTAAAGCTATAAATTCTCCATCGACCTTGATTTTTTGGTATCATAAAGGTTTTCACAAACCCATATGAATCAAACTTTTCTACACTCATATAATTCATAGAATTAGTCTTTGAACTCCTTATTTGATATAAGTATTTTTGCACTTACATCTTTTATCTTACCAAGTTTTCCTGTCATACCATTTAAAATATCAAGTTTAGCGCATAATGAGACACTTATAATATTTACATTATGAATTTTGTCAGGGATTCCCATTCTGCCCAGTATATAATCCTTATATTCATGCAAAATATTATTTATCTTTAAAATATTCTCATCCGTTGCGGACTCAATTATTATACTTAAAATAGCTATTCTTTTCATAAAACTTTATTCTATTACTTTTATATATTCTATAACTGGTTGATTAGCTTTTGCTACTGTTCCATTTCTATCTTCTACAGGTGTGTTTTCACAAATTTTATCTACAACTTCTATACCACTTGTCACATGACCAAATGCTGCATAGTCTCCATCAAGATGAGGTGCATCTTCATGCATAATGAAAAATTGTGAACTTGCAGAATCTGGGAATGAACTTCTTGCCATAGAGATTGTTCCTCTAAGGTGCTTAATATTGTTTTCAACTCCATTACTTGCAAACTCACCTTTTATATTGTTATCAGAGCCTCCAGTACCATTTCCAAGTGGGTCTCCACCTTGAATCATAAATCCACTTATAATTCTATGAAAAGTAAGACCATTATAGAATCCCTTATTTACAAGATTTACAAAATTTTCCACAGTTATTGGTGCTTGGCTTTTATCTAATTCTAATTGTATGATACCAAAATCTTTAACACTAATTTCAATTTTAGGATTTCCCATATTCTTTACCCCACTATTTTCATTGTTATTTACAGTTTCTGTTGCTTTTGTAGTTTCTTCTTTCATAGTAGTTTCAGAAACTTTTGTCTCTACTACTGTTGTTTCTACCACTGTTGTCTCTACCATAGTCGTTGCTTCTTCACTATTTATTTTAGCACTACTGCCACAAGATATTAAAGAAGCTAATAATAAAACACTAAATATAATTGATAAAATTTTTTTCATATTTTAATCTCCATACTTTTTATTTAAAAAAATTTTTGAAAAATCAAAATTTCATAAATAACATTTATAAAATGTTGAAACTTAAGCAAGCTAATTGATAAAATATGCAAGAATTTATTTTTACATATTTATTAAAATAGTATTCCCGTAAAAAAATGAGCCTACGCTCATTTATAAATTTTTACAGTAGCAACCAAGTGCTAATAACACTCCTCCAACTATTGCAATCCAAAAAGAATTTGTAAAAACAGTTGGAATTGATACGAATCTTGCTACTACTGCAACAATTAAAAGTATAACTGCTATTGCATATGTTCCTTGTTTAGGTGCACTTAATTTCATAACTTACCTCCATATAATTTATTTATACTTAATTATACCACATTTTTTAATATTTTTGTCAATTATTATAAAAAAATAGAGCAAATTCTCTTCGCTCTATTTTATCTATTGTAACCACACTCCTGTAGAACTAACTGTATATCCATCTGGAGTTAAGCACGATGTAAATAATACACCTTTCTCATCAAAGTAATAATAATTATTTTCAATCTTTTTCCAACCCCGAATTAGTTTTCCAAGTTCTTTCATATCATTATCAAGAAAATACTTCTTTCCAGTAGAATCAGTAAGCCATCCTGTCAACATATTTCCCTTTTCGTCAAAATAATATAAATCCTGAACTGTTATCTGTTGTCCATTAATATTTACAAGTTTACTTATACATGCCCATTGATTTTTTACTTCCTCTACAATTCCAGTTGCACCTACAACATTTAAATGCCACTTACCATCAGTTGCAAGAGTCCAAGTAGAATTTATAGTATTAAAGTTAATTGGTGTAGTACTTAAATCTTTTGCAACTGTAGTTTCAGCTGGTTTAGCATTTGGTAATTGGCTTAGAGTGTTTCCACCTCCACCACCTCCTCCACCACCACTTCCACCACTACTTCCACCAGTACCTTCAGTATCTGTATTTGTACTTTGTCTCCTTATCCATTCAGCAGTCAATATCATATCACCAGTCACTTCCTCAATAACTGCACCATTTGAATACTCTTTTCCATCCTGCGAACTCCATTTATTAAATATAAATCCAGTATATTTAAATTTACATGAGTCAAGAGTAACTTCACTATTTCTCTTTACATATATTACATACTCAGACTCTCCATTATAGAGTCCACCATTTCCAACAAATGTAATCTTATATGCCTCTTCCCACTCTGCATAAAGAGTTATACTATGATTTAAAGTAATTTTAGCTCCATCACTATAAAATTTATTATCTTCATCTCTCCAACCTACAAATATATAACCAGGTCTTGTAAATTGATTTTTATCAATATTTACAGCCTTACCAGTAAGTGCTCCTTGCAGTGGCATCTCACCTTCACCACCATTTGCATCAAATGAAATTATTATATCTGTTGGATTAGTCAATGCTCTTATTCTATAATTTTGTCCATAAGTAATATTATTAATCTTTTTTGTATCTTTTGCATTTAAGTCTATCCAAGCAGTTCCATTAGCATTTAAATAGAAACTTTGTCCAAGTGCAATTTCATTATAACATGTTCTTGCTGAACCTTCATATATCAACACATTATCAATAAACATTCCAATACCACTATTATGTGGTGAAAGAATTATTGAAAAGTATGTTCCTTTTTTCAAAAATACATCTTTATCCAAATCTATAGTAAATATTCCTGCTGTTTGTGTTGAAAATCTTTTTGTTGTAACTTTACTTCCATCAGTAGGTGATTTCATTTTATTGGTATTTGTATATATTTCTATATCCATTTCTCCTGGGTCTTGAAGTGCTATATTAACAGCTTGTAATACCTGATCTTCAGTGCTACTAACTTGAAATACATTACCCATTGCGACACCACTAAGCACACCATCATGGTCATTACTTGAACCATCATAATGATAATTATATTTATATGTATCTTTTGGTATTGCTTCTACAGTGTAGAATGTATTTTCAAGACTAACATCATCATAAGATATCCAAAAATAGCCAGCATTCATAAATTCATTACTATCTCCCCAGCTATTTCTTATTAACCAACCACCATTATGAGTTGCTTGTCTTGCATCATCTTCACCATCATTATATACATCTTCTGTATAAAAACGTTCTTTAGGTATATTATCATCCCAGCCCACTATCAATATAGCATGATTAGCACTTCCTACATTCCACCAATCTGATAAATAATAATAATCATCACCAAACTTATGACAATTATATTCATCTCTTGCCTCACAATAATTTGCACCAACAGATCCATTTTTCATTATAGCTTTCTTTATTAAATCAGTATCTTCTTTATTTATAAACTGTGCATTACCTATTTCAAAATCATTACTATTATATGCATACTTTCCATCCAGTCCATTTTCAATAATATTTCTCACCTGATTATAATTTGTATCAGCATTTTCTTTTACTACACCCATATAAGTAGATGCTGCAATTAATGGCTCGACTTGATTACCACCACAATTTGCAAAATTTGCATCCGCTTCTCTTCCTAATTTTTTAAAGAACTCTACATTTATTTCTGTATAGTCTCTGCCCTGATATCCTGGTTTATCCATATACTTATTTGAATTTGTTACATTTTTCAAATTAAGCGTAAAATATGCAAGTGCAGCCTCACTAAGATTTGACTCTTCTTCAGTTATCACTAAATTTTGTGAACGAAGTGATGTTTCAAACATACCAATAGTAGAAAATGCCCAACAAGTTCCATAATTTCCTTGATTTCTAACTGGTGGAATTATAGGTAAACCACTTTCATTTCGATGATCTCTTGAATCATAAGAACGAGGAATTTGAGTATCATTCATAAGACCACCAAATAATTTAAATTCTCTTTTATTAACAGGTTTTGCACTAAAACTACTTGGTCTATATCCAAAGTTTTTATTTTGTTTTCTATCGATATTACTTTTTGTAGCAACGACTTTTTCTTCAATCTCATTATTTGTTGCTATAATAATATTTTCCTCTACTGTGCCAGATAAATCAGCTTCACTATTTGTTGAAACCAATATTTCTTCTAATTCAAGACCTAATAACTCATAATCATCAGTTTCACTTGCACTTGCTACTATATTATTATCATTTACATCATCACTATCTATATTATTATTACTTTTAGATTCTGAACTTACAGTTTCAATAGTTGTAGTCTCACTACTTTCTGATTCTTCACTTGTAGTTTCACTATTTTTTGACTCTTCATTTACAGTTTCACTACTTTTTGATTCTTCAACTTTTTCTTCTATGCTTGATGATTCTTCATTTGTAATTTCATCATTTTTATTTTCTTCAGTTGTTATATCTTCACTTATATTTTCTTTCTCAACATCACTTTCATTTATAATATCTATATTTTTATCAGATTCTTCTGCTGCATCAACTTTTACTACACTTTCCTCTTCATCACATTCCTTTTCCTCTTCATATTCAGTTATTTCCTCTTCTTCTGCATCAGAATCAGTTGCAAATATAATTTCTTCATCATTTTCAGAAATTAAACTTGTAGGATTTACAATTTTCCAATCATCACTCTTTTCACTATTTGTTTCTGTAGTCATTTTATTATTTAAACTGTCTGTAGCAAAACCAATGAGTGTATTGGATAATATCATAACTACACACAAAATAGTTGAAACTAATCTTTTAAATTTCATATAAACAATATCTCCTTTTATCGTAAAATATTATAGCATTAACATCAAAAATAAAAAGAATCCATATAGAATCTTTTAATTATCACAATGTTTTACACTATAATCCAAATATATTATACTGTTTTTATATGGAAAATCAAGCAATTATATTAAAAGAAGTGTGGTAAATTTGTGGTAAAATTCAGTAAATCTAAAATTTTATATATCAATTTTTATCATTTATAATAACCTTATATACTTTATTCTACCTGTCTATAATAGTTATTTATAGTTGTCTCAACAAATCCATTTAATTCAAGTGACATAATAGTATTTAAACATTTTGTTATGGGAAGTTTTACTTTCTCAACAATTTGATCTATATGAAGTGTTTCTTCTTTTAATGCATCAAAAACTATTTTTTCATAATAATCTAAAGTACTTACATCTTTTTCAACTTTTGGTATAAGTCCATCAACTATAAGTCCAAGATGTTCCAACACATCATCAGCAGATGTAAGTATATATGCTCCTTGCTTAATTAAATTATTTGTTCCACGACTTAAACTATCTCTAACTCTTCCAGGGCAAGCAAATATTGTCTTTCCTTGTTCCAATGCATAATCAGCAGTAATAAGCGAGCCACTTTTATCTCTTGCTTCCACTACGATTACCACATCAGAAAGACCTGATATAATTCTATTTCTAAGTGGGAAATTATATGGCAGTGGTGGTGTACCAATATCTACCTCTGATATAATACCACCACCATAATCTAATATTCTTTCATAGACATTTGAATTATGTCTTGGGAAACAAATATCAACTCCACATCCCATAACAGCAAATGTCGGTTTTTCAACTTCTATCACTCCAATATGCCCTGCAGTATCTATTCCCATAGCAAGCCCTGAAATTACTTGCACATCATTTAAAGATAAAATTCTTGCTATAGTTTTCGCAAGTGTACTTCCATATTCTGTACAATTTCTTGCACCGACTATTGATACTGTCTTTTTTTTCGGATCAGGTAAATTCCCTCTCACATACAATTTTTCTGGTGCATCTTTAATTCTTTCTAATCTCTCTGGGTAATCACTATCACCTTTTTTAACCACTCTATAATCTGTAAACTTTTTTGTTTTTATCATATTACTCCTTTTTATCTTTAATGATAAATCTTATCTTCTATGCTTCTATAACTACATGCTTCAACCAAATGTTCAGTCTTTATTGTATCTGACTTTGCCATATCAGCAATGGTTCTTGCTACTTTTAAAACTTTGTGATAAGTTCTCGCCGATAATTTTTTCACATTAAAAATCTTTCTTAGATATTCTTTTTCTGTATCTTTAATCTCACAAAACTTTTTAATTTCTTTTGTAGTCATCTGCGAATTAAATTTTATATTCTTATAACTCTTAAATCTCTCTCTTTGTATCTCCCTGCATTCTTCAACTCTCTTCCTTATAACTTCTGATTTTTCACCTCCTCCTTCACCACTACTAAGTTCATTAAATTTTATTGGTGAACTCTCAACACATATATCTATCCTTTCAAGAATGGGCTTACTTATACTTTTTTGATATCTCTCTATTGATACCTCACTACAATTACATTTATTCCTATCTGGGAAATGACCACAAGGACATAAGTTCATAGCAGCTACCAACATAAAATTTGCAGGGTAAGTAAACGAACCTTGAAGTCTTGATATTCGTATTGATTTTTCTTCAAGTGGC
>CADCOW010000064.1 GCA_902803205.1 uncultured Eubacteriales bacterium
AAAGATTTTAGATTTAAATATAAAAGAGATTAAAAAGATTACAAAAGAAAATATACAAATTGATTTTAAGATTGATAAGTCTGCAAAAGAACTTATACTTGAAAATGGCTATAAAGATGAGTTTGGAGCAAGGGAACTTAAGAGAACCCTTACATCTATGCTTACAGATTTGATTGCTGAAGAAAAATTAAAAGGCAATATTCATGCAGGTGATAGTCTTATGATAGTAGCTAAAAATAAAAAACTTGTAATAAAAAAGGATGATGAGTAAGAAGAACAATAAAAATTTGTTTTACTGCAAAGAATGTGGTTTTGAATCTGCAAAATGGATGGGGCAGTGCCCAAGTTGTAATGCGTGGAATTCATTTGTAGAAGCAGAAAAAGTAGATACAACACTTAATATGTCTCTTGGGATAGATACAAATACTTTAACACTTGAACCTAAAGCATTAAATGATATAGAAGAAGTTAAAGAGGAAAGAATAAAGACAGGAATTAGTGAATTTGACAATCTTTTGGGTGGTGGCATAGTTAAAGGCTCACTTTCACTTATAGGTGGAGCACCTGGAATAGGTAAGTCAACCCTACTTCTTCAAATTGTTAAAAATCTTGGAGATAAAGATATAAGTGTTTTATATGTATCTGGTGAAGAAAGTTTATCACAAATTAAGATTAGGGCAAATCGTGTAGGAAAGTTTAAAGATAATGTAAAATTTTTATCAAGTACTAATATGGACTCCATTCTTGCTACGGTTATTAAAACTAAACCACAAGTGTTAATTATAGATTCAATACAAACTATGGCACTTAATCTTGATGATAAAATACCTGGGTCTATTACACAAGTTAGAGCTTGTACACAAGGAATATTTAGAGTTTGTAAAGATTATAATATAAGTAGTTTTATAGTAGGACATATTACAAAAGAAGGTACAGTTGCAGGACCAAAATTACTTGAACATATAGTTGATGTTGTTTTATATTTTGAAGATGATAAGTTTAATAATTTAAGAATTTTAAGATGTAATAAAAATAGATTTGGTTCTCTTGATACACTTGCTGTGTTTGAGATGACTGGTCTTGGACTTCGTGAAGTTAAGAATCCATCAGAGATATTTTTGGATGGAAGACCAAGTGGTGCGACAGGTTGTGTGGTTACATGTATAGTTGAATCAGGAAGACCTATACTACTTGAGGTGCAGGCACTTGTAACTAAAACCTCATTTGGGATACCAAGAAGAACAATAAATGGATCAGATATAAATAGACTTAACTTACTTATAGCTATTATAGAAAAAAGAAAAAATATTCCACTTTTTCAATATGATATTTATATAAATATTACAGGTGGGTTAAAGATAAAAGATACATCAATAGATTTGGCTATAATTATGGCTATACTTTCATCATTTAAAGAAAAAGCACTTAAAAATGATTGCATTTATTGTGGAGAAGTTGGCTTATCTGGAGAAGTTAGAAGTATAAGTAATGTAAATATTCGTGTGCAAGAAGCCATAAAACTTGGATATAAAAAGATTTTTTTGCCTAAAGTGAATATAGATAGTATAGATAGTAAAATTCTTGAAAAATATGAAGGGATAGAGATAAAGCCTATAGAAGCTGTCATAAATTAAATGAACCAAATACATATATTATTCACAAATATAGAATATAATTGATTAAGTAATGTCATATAATAATAAAAAATTAAAAACTTTTATATCATTTTTTATATTGGTAATAGTCCTTTTATCGATAGTTTTGCCTAAAATTAGTGAAAATGAGTACTATGCTGCCGCTGTAAGAATAATTGATATAAGTGCTACTACTAAAGAAACTACAAAGAAAAAACCGCATGGACATAAAGTAGAAGGTGCAGAGTATCATGAAGAATTATGGGATAAATTCAGTGTTATAGCTGCAGATAATGGTGGTGGAAGTGGAGAAGGTGGTGGTGCAGGAGATAGTGATGCAAAAAATGCAGGAAATGCAGGTGAATATGATGAGGCTGGAGGAACTTTTGGTGATGCAGCAGGGATAGGACAAGGTTCGGGCAATATGCAAAATGTATCTGGTGAAGGTGCAGGAAATAGAGGTGGAAGCACAGGCTCTATAACAGCAGATGCATTAAGACAACTTAGGTTGAATATAGAAGAATCAAGAGCAGAGTCACTTGCAAGATATTTGGAGACAGCAGTAAATGCAGCAGCAGTAGCTGAAAGTATAGCAAAAAGAGAAAGCGAGCAAGAATCTATACAAAGAAAAATGCAACAAGAGAGTGTAAGAGCAAGGCTTGCAGCAGCAAGAAGGATAGATAACTTTGGTGCATATGATAATAAGATTCCACCATCAAGAAATTATACAGTCGCAAAAGAGACAGTGGAAGTTTCAGAACCAAGAGCAAATGTAATTATAAGCGAAGAAACTCTTTCACCAATAAGTAACAATGTAACAGTATATGATGAGAATAGTGTCATACCAAGTGAAGTTAATACAGAAGTCTATAATAACTACATTTCTATTCCTATGCCAGAGAATGTTTCGACATTTTATGAAAATAATACTATAAATATTCCTACAACTATAAGAGATGTTGAAAGTCAATATGAGGAAATGTTGACAACAGAAATTTTGGAAACATTTGACTCACCACTTGTATATGAAGAAACGAGTATTATTGTAGAAGAAGAGATAGTGACTGAAGTACAAACTGAAGTACAAACTGAAGCACAGACTGAAGCACAGACAGAAACCATAAAAGAAACTGAAAGTGTAAGCGATGAAACTGAAGGTCAAGGGTCAAAAGGTGGTAAGGATACAGAAGCTGATGAAGATTTGAAGGGAGAGGCAGGAGAAAATGAGAGTCAGGGAAGCGCAGATGAAAAAGGACAGTATCAACTTGAGACAAGAGGTGAGTTTGCTGGAAAGAAAGTTTTTGAACTAAAGCAAAATGGAAATTTCGGTTTTGAGCCAGAACATTTATCAGTAGTTGGACTTAAGAGTTTTATGACAAGCACTTTTACCTTACTTATGCTTGTAGGTGCATTGCTCTTTATAGTAGGAACTAAAGATAAAAAGAGCAAAGGAAGTTATTTTTAAGGAGTCAATATGAATTCAGAAATATCATTAAATAGTATAATGAGACAAATAGTTACAATGCTTGATGTGCCAGTTAAGGCAGTGTTAATAGTGATGCTTGTTATATCACTCATTATGGTTGGTGGACTTATAGCAGAGTGGTTACAAAGAAGATATCTTACAGTAAAAGCAGCAAGTGTTATTGATGCTATAAAAAAAGGCGATAATGATACAGTGACTATTATAAAAAATAGTGCACTTCTTGCAAAACAAAAAAGATTGTTGCTTGAACTTACTATTCATAATTCATTAACAGATGGAATGAAAGAGAACTTTGCATCTTCGTTACTTGATAATTATAGCCAGAATCTTGATTGGGTTATAAAAAAATCTGATTTAATTATCAAACTTGGACCAACATTTGGACTTCTTGGAACTCTTATACCACTTGGTCCAGGTATCATAGCACTTGCACAAGGTGATACAGCAACTTTATCGTATTCACTTCTTGCAGCTTTTGATACAACTGTCATAGGACTTATAGCCGCTTCTATATGTACTATTATATCTATGATTAGAAGAAGATGGTATGCAAAAGATAAGATTATGCTTACACTTATTATGGAAGCAGTACTTGAGAAAGAGACACAGTAAAGAGGAAGTTATGAAGAATAGATTAAATAGAAATTTAATAGATAGTGTAGATGATAGTGGAACTCCAATGGATGGAGTTTCAAATATGTCAGATGCTATGCTTGTGCTTGCAGTTGGCATAATGCTTGCCCTTGTTATTAATTGGAAGATAGACATTAAAGAAGTGTATAGTGGTCAAGATCAAAAGGAAGTAGTTGAAGAAGCAAAACTTCAAGAATTTGACTCAAATGATGTGACAAGGAATAATTCAGTATCATATGAAGACATAGAAAGTAAGTATGTAAAATCAGGAACCGTATATACTGATACATATACTGGCAAAACCTATATAGTAGTTGATTAATATATCATTTATAATTTTGTAAAAAAAATAGGGGTTAAGATATTTACCCCTATGATAAAAAGTAATAAAACATTTATTAGATTTTATTAATTGCTTTTGTAAGTCTACCAACCTTTCTTGCAGCATTG
>CADCOW010000065.1 GCA_902803205.1 uncultured Eubacteriales bacterium
TATGCCAAACTATAGTTGTTGCCGTATGGAGTGCCAAACAAGTTATCTTAAAGAAAATCCTGATGTTATAAAGAGAATTATAAAAGCTCTTCTTAGAGCACAAAGTTATTATGAAACACATAAAGATGAAGCAATAAAACTTCATGCAGCAAAAATAAAAGCAGAACCAGAATTTGTAGCAGCATATATGAATAATAGCCATTATCTTGTATCTGCTGACCCACTTAGAAGTCAAGTAAAAAGAGCTTGGGGAATTCTTGATAAAACTGGATTTTTAGATGAAAATGCAAAAAATATCAATATTGATGAGCATATAAATACCTCTTTATATGAGGAAGCACTTAAAGAAGCAAAATCTGAATATGGTTCAGAAAATCCAGCTTTTTATGAAAAGATGGAAAAGTTCTTTAATGAAAATGACAGATAAGATTTTTTCATAAATGAGATTTTTAATTAAATCTCAAACTCCAAAAATGTTGGTTAAGGTATAAGGCAAGTCCTTATACCTTGGTCAACAGATTTGATAAAAAAATTTGATTAATGGAAGATAAAGCAAATGAACAAAGTTAGAAATAATGTAATCAAATATAGTATTACAGTTTTTATATTTTTGTTATTGATATTTATATATTATTATACAACTGAAAATAATATTGCTAATCCATATTTTTTCCCAAAGATAAGTAAGATAATGAAAGCATTTGATGATAGTAAAGACCAGATGTTAGAAAACCTTATATCTTCTTTCAAACTTGTAATACCATCAATATTTATTTCTTTGATAGTTGGTATAGGAATAGGAACAATCATGGGACTTAATGAGTGGGTTAGGGATTCGCTACATCCGATTATTTATGCATTTTCAGTAATACCTTCAATTTTATTATCACCATTTGTACTTTTCCTATCACCAAATATAACTATAGCTTCAATTATACTTATAGTATATAATACTTTATGGGCAACACTTTTTGCAACTATAACTGGTATAATGACAATTGATAAAAGATATATTGACAAGGCTAAAACATTACAATTAAATGGTGCGAAAAAATTTTTTAAAGTTATACTTCCTGCAGCAAGCCCATCTATAGTAGCAGGATTTATAAATTCTTTAAGAAGTACATTTGTTATGCTCGTTTTTGCTGAGATGTATGGAGCACAAAGTGGTATGGGATATTTTGTACGTATAAATTCAGAATATGGATTATATGATAAAGTATGGTGTGGTTTTATATTTTTAGTTATTGTACTTGTTATAGTTATGCAATTATTTGAATTATTAAAAAAATATATATTAAGATGGACATTGTAAATTAGAATATTATGATAAATTTTGATAAAATTATTGATAGAAGTAATAGAGGTGCAAGAAAGATAGATTATCCAATTTCTAAAGGTGAAAGTATTGATACAATTCAAATGTGGATTGCGGATATGGATTTTGAGACAGCACCTTGTGTTAAGGATGCACTTAAAGATTTAGTAGAATACGGTGTATTTGGTTACACAGATTATAATAATAAATATTTTGATTCTATGATAAATTGGTTTGATAAAAGGTATAATTTTGAAATTAAAAGTGAAGAGATAGTAAGAACTCCAGGTGTAATATTTGCACTTGCTATGGCAGTTAAAGCATTTTCAAAAGAAAATGAAAGTGTGCTTATATTTAATCCAGAGTATGTAGCATTTAGAGAAGTGACAGATTTAAATAATAGAAAGATAATAGAATCAAATTTAAAATTGGAAAATAATAGATATTATATAGATTTTGATGATGTGGAGAAAAAAATTAAAGAAAATGATGTAAAGATACTTATGTTTTGTAGCCCATTTAATCCATGTGGAAGAGTTTGGAATAAAGAAGAATTAATAAAACTGGCAAAAATTTGTGTAGATAATAAAGTAATAATTGTTAGTGATGAAATACATATGGATTTTGTGTGGGGAGAGAATAGACATATTATATTTTTAGATGCATTGAAAGATGATAAAGAGTTATACGAAAAAGCAAAAAAATTAACTATAATCAATACATCAGCAAGTAAAACATTTAATTTGGCTGGATTACAAGTTGCAAACACAATAATTAAAGATAAGACTTTAAAAGAAAAACTTGAAGCTGAAATTGGGAAAACAGGATACCATAGAATTTCAGGACCTGCCCAAGTAGCACTTATGGCTGCTTATACTGAAGAAGGGTACTCTTGGGCATGTGAGTTAAAAAAATATATTTATAACAATATATTATTTGTAAAAGATTATATTGAGAAGAATATACCAAAGATTAATGTTATAGAAACTGAAGGAACATATCTTATGTGGCTTGATTTTAGAAAATATGGATTGAATGATGATGAATTACAAAAAAAACTTATATATGGTGCAAAAGTTCATCTTGACAATGGATTAAAGTTTGGAACACTTGGAAATGGTTTTATGAGAATGAATGTGGCTATGAGTAAAAAAAGTATTGAAAAGTCTTTAATTAGGATAAAAGAAGTTTTTAATTAATATTAAAATAAAGAGAGGAGTATTTATGACTGAAACATTAACATTGCCAAAAAGATTTGAAGAGTTTTCAGATGCAAGAAAAAATGGATTTTTAAAAGTAAAAGAATTAAAAGAAAATGGTAAAAAGGTAGCTGGTGTATTTTGTACTTTTACGCCACAAGAGATTTTAGATGCTGCAGGATTTGTATCAGTAAGTTTATGTGGTATGAGTGCTGAAACTATACCTGATGCGGAAGTAGATTTACCTAAAAATCTATGTCCACTTATAAAATCAAGTTATGGGTTTTATGTATCAGACAAGTGTCCATATACTTATTTTTCAGATTTAATTGTAGGTGAGACAACTTGCGATGGAAAAAA
Organism: uncultured Eubacteriales bacterium; assembly: GCA_902803205.1. Taxonomy (GTDB): domain Bacteria; phylum Bacillota; class Clostridia; order Lachnospirales; family Lachnospiraceae; genus UBA3633. Next base: position 2,878 of record CADCOW010000065.1, read on the forward strand.
GAAAATGTATGAACTTATGGGTAAAGGTAAGAAAACTTTTATACTCCATTTGCCACAAAGTGAAGATGAGTTTGAAATTGAGAATTGGGCAAATGAGTTAAGAAGATTTAAAGATTTTATTGAAAAAGAATATAATGTAAAGATAACAGAAGAAAAATTAAGAGAAGCGGCAAAACTTCGTAATGTTGAACGAATAGAAAGAAGAAAATTGATGGAAGTGCAAAAGCAAAATCCAGCACTTGCTTCAGGGATTGATTTGTATAAAACTATGGATGGAGTAGGATTTTTGTTTGATGAACAAGAGAGAATAGATAAATTAAAAGGACTGAGAGAACAAATAGAGTTAGAAAATAATTATAAACAAAATGATGGAAAAAAAAGAATATTGGTTACTGGCTGCCCTATAGGTGGAGTGCTTGATAAAACAGTAGGTGCTATAGAAAAAAGTAATGGTAATGTAGTCTGTTTTGAAAATTGCGCTGGACTTAAAGCATGCCTTAGACTTGTAGATGAGGAGGCAAGTGATATAATATATGCTATTGCAAAAAGATATTTAAGTATTGGCTGTGCAGTTATGGCACCTGATAATACGAGAATGAAAAATCTTAGAGAATTAGTAAAAGAATTTCAAGTAGATGGTGTAATAAATGTAACA
>CADCOW010000066.1 GCA_902803205.1 uncultured Eubacteriales bacterium
ATATAATGGATGTTTTATTTTGCTTTTTAGAATTGATGTGTAATAGAAGGGGAAAATTAATAACTGTGAATTGTTGAGCAGACACTAATTAGTTGAGTAGTATATTTTGGAAAATCATATTCAACAGTCTTATTAAATATTTTAATTTTTTCATTTGGAATTGTATATTTTTTCATTATTTTACTCCAATTTAATTATAACTAATTATATAATTTTTTAAAGATTTTTACAATAATAAATTGATATTTGAAAGGAAAAATTATGGGAAAAGATTATATTTTAAATGGCACTACAAGTCGTTTTCAATTAAATAGAAAATCACGTGTTGGGGCTGTAATGAGTGCTATTCGAGAATGTAAACCAAGCAATATCAAAGAATGGGAAAAGTATTATTACAAAAATGTTAAAACAAAGAAAGAATTAATCGAAATAGGAAAAAAGCTATACATTAAACTTTCAGAAGTAGTTTTGGCAGAAATAGAAATGATAACAGAAAAAGATTGTATAAACTATATACATGATTTAGTTATTAATAAAACTTATGATGGTTATGTTAGGGAAACTTCTGTTTATGGCTATTTAGAAAAGCAACTTAAAGTTAAATTATATCCTGCAAGTGATGAATGGGATAGAAAATATAATGTGGATTTCTACATTAAAGTTAGCAAGTATAGAATTGGAATTCAAATAAAGCCAGTTTTAAAAAACTTTGGACAATCAGAGGTTTTTAAGGAAAGAAGCATTCAACTTAAAACTCATAAAAAGTTTTCTGAGTTATATAAAGGGAAAGTTTTTTATGTATATTCAAAAAGTATAGATAAAAATGTTAAAGAAATTGTTAATTTAGATGTAATAAATGATCTTAAGAAAGAAATTAAAAAATTAAAGAAATTAGTTAAAAAAAGATGATTTTGAATATAGTATTATTTTATAAGAATGTGAGGTAGAATATGTCTTTAGTATATGGTGAATTTCTATTATCAGTAAATCCTATTGGTATTCCAATGCTTGATAAAAACGGAAATACTGTACCACATTGGATTGCTATGGGTTTTGTTGTGATTAAAAATAGTCCTAACGACAAAGAACCATATATACCTTTTATTATAACAAACAAACATGTTATTCAAAATTGTCAAAAAATATATATAAAAATGTATAAAGGCAATAATTATGAACAAACTATTAATGAAATTGATATTATAAAGAATGATAAGAAAGCATATTATACACATTGCAAGGATGAAGTAGATATAGTCGCCATTCCTATATTTGGTAATGGAATAGCTAATAATACAATTTTGTCTCCAATTAATTTAGAAACTATGTCAATAGATTCTTATGCAATTAACAAAGAATATGGGATAGGAGCATTAGGTGTTTCAGTATATATGTTGGGTTTCCCTATGGGGTTAGTGGATGATAGTACTTCTATTCCTATTTGCAGAAATGGTTGTATTGCAAGATATACAAACAGAATGAGTTTTATAGTCGATATACAGAATTACCCTGGAAATTCTGGAAGTCCAATAATTTTACATAGAAACTTGAATGGCAAATTAGAAAATAAACTAATAGGTATTGTAAATAGTTATATACCATATACTGAACAATTACTAAATATTCAAACAAATAGAGTTGACATGATAAAAACTGAAAATAGTGGTTTGGCAAATGCTTATTCTGTTGACTGCATTAAAGAAATTGTTAACGAAGCATATATTGAAGAAGTAAATAAACTAAATTTATAAAAAGATTTGTTAATTTTCTCTGGATAAATGTATGATAAATATCGAAGATAGAGACTTTGGGAATATAAATAAAAATGATGCGATTAGTAAACTCAAGATATTAGATAAGTATTTTGATAATAAATGGTTAAATGGTAATTCTCAGCATCGTTTTGTTAATTTAATAAAAAGAAAAGATTATTATTCTACTGTAGAATTACTTAATTTTGCACACGCTTTAAACTTGTTAAATTGCGATGCTGATTTTAATACGGAAAACTGGTTAAAAGAACAATGTAAACTAATTAAAGGAAAAGACATAAATAATTCAAATGCTGCTTTTTTTGAGATACTGATTCTTGGTTTTTTACATTCAGATCATTATATTGTAAAACCAACACCAATGGGGCATAAGGGTTACGACGGAATAATTACTTTTAAAAATAATGATGCAATCAATATTTCCATAAAAAATTATAAAAACACAAAGTACAATGATATTTTTACAAATAAATGTAAAAATTTAGACAACAGAATATATTCACTTTTTTTTAATAAAATCAAATTATCATATGACATTAGTATTTTTATTGATGAATATCCCAATGACTTTGAAAATGGTTGCAATGAAATAATTAATGCAATTACAGAAAATGCCTCTAAATTTATTGGAAAAGCAAATGATATATTAATTATTATTGAAAAGGTTAAATGCAAAGTTGTATTAAAATTATCTAATCCAGAAAAACTGTCAAAAAAGATTTCGCATAGACTATTCGTAGCTTGCAAACACCATAAAAATGAAATCAAGAATTTATTGGATAAAATACAAGATGCTGTAGACAATATAAGCAAATACTCGCAAAGTTCAAACAAATTAAAAAATTATGTCATTATTCACACTAATGATATTTTAAAAGTTTCAGATGTAAAATCTATAATCGAAAAAAATGTAAATTTAAAAGATGTTCATTCAATAATCCTGTTACAACCTTTAATTACCCATGAATTCAATAATCAAAATATACATATGAATTATTTTTATGACGAAATAGCAGCTAATAAAGTTAATGAAAAAAACATATTATTAATTTAAATATTTTTTGCGGTGAGCCTACAAAAAACTTTTCACAAAATGTATTGGTCGTTGGTGATGAACAATATATATTAAATGACTATTATATTTTTACACAAGGTGAGATATTTGTAGCGGCACAAGTAAGTGGTAATAGTCAAATAGGAAATTTATATAATTGTGAAAGTGGTGTTTATTATTCATCTGTTTTTAATATGAAAGGTAAAGTTTGTATTGCTTCAAGAAAACATAGAGAAAATGATAAATTTGAATTTTTATAAAATTAAACCACATCCTATTACCAAAAGATGTGGTCTTTTTATGCCTAAAAACTGTCTTTACAATAAATCCCTAATTAAGGTCCCCTAATGCCTTTTTTTGTTGGAAAGTTAGTAACGCAATTATTTACTAAAAATCAACATTTTTTGATACTATCTATGCATATTTCATTGACAAATACTTAAAAGTTCAATAATATAAATGTAATATAAGGTAAGACAAGTAGCATATATGAAAAAAAATTAAACTAATAGTGTTATAGAGTTTCTTATGGAGATTGTTTATGTTTTTATAAAAACACCCCCATATAAAATGGTATTGTATACTTCACCCCATCAAAGCCCACATTTCCATCTATAAACTTATACGAAATTTTTGGATTATATTTTTTTAATATATTCATTTAGAGAAGCTGTGGCACCGTTTTTGGATTTAACTTCAATTGGAGCATCATCACTATCTTTATCATATAAAAATTCTATTTCTTGAGTATTTTCTTTATTCTTATAATAATATGGTGTGATGCCTTTTTTTGTGAGCATATCAAATACAAGGTTTTCATAGATGCCACCTTTTGCATGTCCTTTTAAGTCTTTCCTTATTATAGCTTTTTGGAGTTTAAGTCCATACATGGATGTTAATAGTCCTAAATCAATGTTTTTTGATGTTCCATATTGCCAAAAATCAACAATTTTTGACGATTCCCTATATTGACATAGTGCAACAGTTGTATTATAATTGTATTACAAAGTTGTTGATGGAGGTACATTATGGCAATGGAATCAGTCGTACAAGTAAGAATGGATACAGAACTTAAGGAAGCTGCCGAAAAACTATATAGGGAACTTGG
>CADCOW010000067.1 GCA_902803205.1 uncultured Eubacteriales bacterium
TAATAAATTCTCTAAATTTTGCAAATAATTTGTTTTCAAATAAAAAACTGGGTTATATTTATATTTTTTAACCCAGTTTGTCTACGGCCTGAAGAAATATGAAAATATTTCTTATTTTTTTCATAAATTTTACATAATTAAATCATATAATATTAATATGAAAAAGATAATTTTAAAAATAATGTTGTTTATTACATTTATATTATTGAATGTTAGTTTTTCATATGCTTCAAAGTATACTATGTGTAGTGGAAAAGAGTTTAATACAAGAATTAAGATGTCAATTAACGATAAATATAATTCTTCAACTCCAGAGTATTCAATAACAGCATTTAGTTTTGCTTCATATGTGAAAGGGAAGGCTATAGATATTTCAGAAGATGGTGATGGCTCTGTACTTGCTTATATAGATAATAATATAATTTATTGCGTGTCTGATGAAGATGTATATCTTAATTCAGATATAAGTTATATGTTTGATAAATTTATAAATTTGAAAAGAGTAGATTTAACATATTTTAATTTTGATAAAATAAGAAAAGCAAATTTTCTGTTTGGAAATTGTAAATATTTAAATTTTATAGATATGGACAATGATACAGAAATCAAATTAAATGAAATGATAGGTATGTTTTTTGACTGTCAATCAATCATAGATTTAAATTTATCTATGTTGAATACAAAAAATGTAAAGAATTTCAATTCATTATTTTATAATTGTAAAAATCTTAAAAACATTATAATAAATCCTTCAATTTTCAAAACAAATAATGTCAATAATTTTGATAAAATGTATTATAATTGTTTGTCATTAAAAACAAATAAAAATTTAAAAGCTACGGATATAAAAGAAGAAAAGTATAAATTTTACACTGTACCAGGTTCTGATAATAGAGAAGGACTATTAAGAGATTATGACTATGATTATGATTATGATGAAATAGTATTTAATAATAAAACTATTAAAGTTGATGCTTTAAAGTCAAAAATTACTTCATCAGATTTAAATATAAATACAAGCAAAAATGTAAATGAAAATGATTTGAAAAAATCAAAAGGCTTTGTAAATATAGATATAGCAAGCGATAGTTCATTATATAGTGTGAGTTCAGTAAAGCGAATAGATAAAAATTCAAATGATAAATCAAATTTTGATGATGTGCCAATTTTAAAAGAGGAGACAACATTTGTTGATAAATTGATACCTAAAAGTAAATCAACAAAAAGTGAGATTGTAAATGAAGAAAATGATTTATATAATGATGAAAATATTAAGAAAAAGGGTATATCAACAAAAAGTACTATAAGTAGTGATAGTGAAGTTAAGGGCATTTTAAGACCAGATTATAGAGATATGAATGTGGAGGAAACTAATGTTACTACGGTAGAAAGTGTAGAAGATGAGACTTATAAGGTTGATGATGAAATAATTGAATTTAATATAGATGAAATTAATAAGTTTGACATAACAAATTATTTTCCACAAATTATCTTTATATCAACAGTTATCCTCATATTGATAGGCATTTTAATATCAAGGTATAAAAATAATAATGATGATATATAAAATACATAAAAATAGTGATAATGGTGGCTAAAGACCACCATTTTTATTGTATTTTATTTATTTTTATATTATAATATACGAGTATGTTAATAATAAAACAAGAGAGTTAAAAAGAGGAGAAAGAAATGTATAAGACATTTAAGATGAATTTAGCAGGGAGAGATTTGACCTGCTATGTTGGGCGTGTATGTGCCCAAGCTAATGGTGCAGTCCTTTTACAATATGGTGATACTATGGTTTTATCAACAGCAACTGCATCTGATAAACCAAAAGAAGGAATAGATTTTTTCCCATTGTCAGTAGAGTATGAGGAAAAAATGTATTCTGTAGGAAAGATTCCTGGTGGGTATAATAAGAGAGAAGGTAAGGCATCAGAAAATGCAATTTTAATATCAAGAGTTATTGATAGACCTATGAGACCACTCTTTCCTAAAGATTATAGAAATGATGTTTTGCTTGATAATTTAGTTTTGTCATGTGACCAAGAAAATAGCCCAGAACTTCTTGCTATGCTTGGTTCAAGTCTTGCAACTACAATTTCAGATATTCCATTTGATGGACCATGTGCATCTACACAGATAGGACTTATAGGAGGTAGATTTATTATAAATCCTTCATTTGTAGAATTTGAAAAATCAGATTTGAAACTTACAGTTGCTTCAACAAAAGAAAAAGTTATCATGATAGAAGCAGGTGCAAATGAGATACCAGAAGATAAGATGATAGAGGCAATTTATCTTGCTCATGAAACAAATCAAGAAGTTATAAAGTTTTTTGAAGAAATAAAGTTTATATGTGGTAAAGAAAAACATGAGTATGAACATTTTGCTGTTTCAGATGAATTTTTACATGAAATAATGGACATAATACCACAAAGTGAGATGGAAGAAGCTGTATTTACAGATGACAAACAAACTCGTGATGAGAATATTAAAAGGTTAACAGAAAAACTTGAAGAAAAATATGCCGAAGATGAAGAGAAACTTGCTCATATTGGTGAAGCTATATATCAATATGAGAAAAAAACTGTAAGAAAAATGATTTTAAAAGATGGCAAACGTCCTGATGGAAGAAAAATGGAAGAAATAAGACCACTTGCAGCTGAGATAGATATTGTTCCTCGTGCTCATGGTTCAGGTATGTTTACAAGAGGTCAAACCCAAATACTTGATATATGTACCCTTGCACCACTTTCAGAAGTTCAAAAAATTGATGGTCTTAATGAATGTATAAAAGAAAAAAGATATATGCATCAATATAATTTTCCAGGTTATAGTGTAGGGGAAGCTAAACCTCAACGTGCTCCAGGTAGAAGAGAAATAGGTCATGGTGCACTTGCTGAAAGAGCACTTCTTCCAATGATTCCTTCAATTGATGAGTTTCCATATGCTATAAGATGTGTATCTGAAACATTAGAATCAAATGGTTCAACTTCACAAGCTTCTGTTTGTGCGTCATGTCTTTCACTTATGGCAGCTGGTGTTCCTATAAAAACTATGGTTGCAGGAATTTCATGTGGACTTGTCACAGGTGAAACTGATAAAGATTATGTGTTATTAACTGACATACAGGGTCTTGAAGATTTCTTTGGGGATATGGATTTTAAAGTTGCAGGAACTCATAAAGGAATAACTGCTATTCAAATGGATATAAAGATTCATGGACTCACTCGTGAGATAGTTGAAGGAGCGATTGATAGATGCTTAAAAGCAAGACTTTATATTATGGATAATATAATGGCTCCTGTTATTAGTGAACCAAGAAAAGAATTATCAAAATATGCTCCAAAGATTAAAAATATAAATATTGATCCTGAGAAGATTGGTGATGTTATTGGTAAGGCTGGTAAGACTATAAATGAAATAATAGCAAGATTTAATGTAGCGATAGACATTCAAGATGATGGATTTGTATCTGTTAGTGGTATAGATGTAGATATGATTGATAAAGCAGTAACTTATATTCAAAACATAGTTAAAGAAGTTGCTGTGGGCGATATATACGAAGGTAAAGTAGTTAGAATTGCAGCTTTTGGTGCATTTATAGAACTCACTCCAAATAAAGATGGTATGGTACATATTTCTAAACTTAGAGATGAAAGAGTCAATAAAGTTGAAGATGTAGTGAAAGTTGGAGATATAGTAAAGGTAAAAGTTATTGAAATAGATAAGATGGGAAAAATTGCACTTTCAATGAGACAATCAGATTTAGAATAATAGTGGAGGAAAATTATGGATTACAAAGAAAAAGGTAAGGAACTAAGGCGAGACATAGTAAAAATGCTTCACATAGCAAAATCTGGTCATCCAGGTGGCTCAATGTCAGAACTTGAGATTTTAATTGCACTTTATTATGAAGTAATGAATATTGACCCAAAGAACCCAAGTAAAGAAGATCGTGATTTATTTGTATTAAGTAAGGGTCATGCTTGTCCTGGCCTCTATGCAGTACTTGCTGATATTGGGTATTTTCCAAAAGATGATTTATGGACTCTTAGAAAAGTTGATTCAAAACTTCAAGGTCATCCAGATAGTCATAAGACGAGAGGAATAGATGTAAATTCTGGTTCGCTTGGTCAAGGTGCATCGGTAGCCGTTGGGCTTGCAATAGGTGCAAAAAGAAAGGGCTTAGGTCAAAAAGTTTATTGTTTACTTGGAGATGGTGAAAGTCAAGAAGGCTTAGTTTGGGAAGCAGCTATGGCAGCAGCTCATTATAAACTTGATAATTTAACATTTATACTTGATAATAATGGTCTTCAAATAGATGGAAAAAATGATGAAGTTATGTCACTTGGAAATATTAAAGAAAAATTTGCTGCTTTTGGGTTTAAGACTTTTGAAGTTGATGGCCATAATGTTGAAGAAATAGTTAAAGTACTTAAAGAAAATGTGACTGGTCAACCTAAATTTATACAAGCTCATACTATAAAAGGTAAAGGTATTAGTTTTATGGAAAATAATGTAGGTTGGCATGGCAAAGCACCAA
>CADCOW010000068.1 GCA_902803205.1 uncultured Eubacteriales bacterium
TAAAGAGACATCTGCTGGGGATAAAGTTTTATCAACTGCACAAACACAATTTAATGATTTATACCATACGGCAACTGCTGAAAAAGTACAAAAAAATTATATTTACGGATATGATTTGACTTATAATTATTATAATATCACTTATAACACTGCTCCACTTTCATCTTTCCAAAATGCTGTGGCATCAAATACTGCAGGTGAAGTTATCAGACTTGCTCAAGGAGTAAAGATAGCAGAAAATCAAAATGAAGAAGCTACATATGAATTTAGAATAAAATTTAAATCTAATCCTAATACTGGAACTGTTACATACATTATATCAGATAAAAAATTCAATGAAGATGGATCACTTGCTGCAGGTGCAAGTACAATAAGTTCTGGAACTGTAAATGTTGGTCAAGAGGTCAGTTTTGAAGCACTTGTGCCATCTAAACAGCAATTTTGGATAAATCTAAAAAGTGATACTAATAATAGTATTGCAACAATAGATGAATTTAATATTAAAGCAAAGTAAGATAATTAAAGGAAAATAAAAAAAATGAAAAAAATTGTAAAAATAATATTTTTTATTATATTCATAGTTGCTTTGTGCTTCAATGGTACTGCTGCTGTTGTATCTGACAATGATGGAAGTGCATTTATTACAAAAGCAGAATTTGATTCATTAAAATCAAGTTTTCAAAGTCAACTTGATTATAATAATACACAAATTGATTCTAAAATTGATTATGCAATATCAGCTTATTTAGCAGGGGTAACAGTATTAAAAGAACCAGTAAATTATTGGGATAAAGTAAAAGAAGTGACTGGTGGTAATTTATATTGGCAGTCAAGGATTTCTACTGGGACAGAAAATCTTACTTCTCAAGTAAATTTGTCGGTTACAAGAGAGTTAACTGAAAAATATTGTAGGCCACAAGCTTATGGATGGTGGAATGCAAATGGTAGTTATAGATGGGATAGCACTACTAAAAGAGTTGTGACTTCTGGAGGAACTCTGTATACACCATCAAATGGTATGTATTGGATTAGACATTTTGTTAATGCCACTACTACATCAGGAACTGACATAAAATATTTTGACTTGATTGATTTTGGTGGTCAATTTGGTGGACGAATTAGTGGCTATAATGGAACAAGTTCAACAGCAAACACATGGCAGATTCCGACTGGAACTGCCTGGACTGGATCATATTCTGCTTCCATTCCTACTGAAACTCAAACATACTATTCGTCTAACTTTAATGCATCCAATGGGTCTGGTTCCAGATGGGAAGTTCATAAAAGTTTGAATGGAAAAAATATTTTAAGAAATTATTATACAAGTTATTATCCGGTGTTATCTTTTACTGTATGGGATCATATATATTATGACAACTCAACGATTGATTCCGCATTTACAAGTGATGGAAGGTCATGGAAAACTGCTGGTACTGGTGAAGCACCTCTCTTAAGTTCTTGGGGTACTAAAACGAATGGAAATAGTAAAATTACAAAAGATAGTACCAATTATACAACAAGTTCAAATTATGTTGAAGTTAGAGGTATGATAAATAAGATATCAGATGGTGAAGACTACTCAGCAAGAATGATGTCTGGAGAAGCAATTAATAGTCAGATATACTATAGTTTCGACGATGCAAATCCATATAGAGTTGGAACAACATATAATAATATTGAAACGCCTGAAGGAACATTTTATGACCTGTACCATGAACCAAAAGCAGAACTCTTACAAACTAACACAATAGCAAAATATACACTTAAATATCAAAACTATAATGTATCTTGGACAAAAGATTATGTGAGAGGATTTTACAATGAATATGTAAGTCAAGCAGTTGGTGAAGATGTATATGTTGGACAAGGAGTTAAACTTGCTGAAAGTAAAGATGATAAAGAAAGAACATATACAATTAAATTTAAATTTAAAAAATCTACAAATAACGGAAATCAAGTGGAATATGTTTTAACAAATAAAAAATTTAATGTTGATGGAACTATACCAAATGGGGCAAAAATATTGGTAAATGAAGTAGCAACAATAGGCGATGAAATAACAAAAGAAATTGAACTTGATTCTAAAGAACAGTTGTGGATAAATATGCAATCATCTACATATGATTTAGTTACTATAGATTCTTTTAGCATAAAAATGAACTCTTAGTAAAAAAACGAAAGTGTAATATAAAAAGATAATTATAAAAAATATAGGCTTGTTTAAAAACAAGCTTCAGAGTGTAGACAAAGTCAAAAAAAATAGGATTATTGTTAGCAGGTAGCAAAATCCTATTTTTTTTATGTTAATAATCTTTAGAA
>CADCOW010000069.1 GCA_902803205.1 uncultured Eubacteriales bacterium
ATTACCACTTTCTCTTGCTACTAAATCTTCTACATAACCACTTGGTAATAAAACATAATTATCATTCTCATTATCAAAATTGAAAAATTGTACATTTGTTGTTAACTTTAAAAGTATTGGACTATTATTATGTGTGTCTATCATATCTCTTATTACTTTTACTTCTGTATTGCTATTATAATATGTTCCATTATCATCATATATTCTAACTGTTCCTGCATTCTCACCTGTATATATCTCATATCTATCATATGTAGAATTAATTACCACTCTTGGATTTGCTGTTGATGGATGATTGCCTGAACCAAAAAGATTGCTGCTTAAAAGATTTGCTTCTTTTATCTCTTTAAGTTCGCTTATTGTTGCAGCGGTTTTATCTTCTTCATTCTCTTCTATAATATTAGATGATAAATCATTTTCGTAATTTTCTACTTCACTATATGTTGAAATATTCTTTATAATAGTTTCATTATCAGTTTTTAATCCATTATCAAGTTTATTAATAATTGTCTCTTCAACAGTTGTTTCATCTATTTTACTACTCAATATCTTATTATTCAAATTTGGTATTTCTTCACTCGATGTTTCACTATATGCATTGCTAAAACTATCATCACTTAATTCTGTATAGTTATCAAGATCTTTTGACATCTTCTCTGCTATGGCACTCTCAAGTAAATTAACCTCTTCACTTGTTTCTTCATTCTCAATATCTATTTCTTCTATCTCTTCCTCTTCATTACTCTCATCAAATTCACTCTCTTCAAGTTCTTGCAATTTTTTCCTTTCATATTCAACTATACTTAGTCCTGCTTCTGTTTCTTCTATAAAAGCCTTTGTATAAGTTGTTTCACTTTCATCGGCATTTTCACTAATTTCATCAACACTTCCTTCAATTAAAAATATGCTGCTGCCTACATTTTCTGCATAATTATAAAATGTTGTGCTAATTATTATAGTTAATATTAATACTGTAGAAATTATTAGCCTTGCTTTTCCCATATCTTACCTCCACATTTTTAAACTTACTTGCATATAAAAATCTCGTAAGACCTACTTTCGCAAGTGCCCACGAGATAAAAATTGCGAGCCCTTGCTGCGAGACAAGTTATTAAATCGTCGGAAGATGATTAAATATAAGCCCACATTTTTAACAAATGTGTTCTTCCGACTATAAACATATTAAATAACTTTCTCGCAAGAAATATGTTAACATAATTTGTATATTTATGCAAGAAAAATTTTAATAATTTCTTAATAATTATTTTATATAAAAAAGAACACTCGTTATGAGTGTTCAATGAATAGAAAAGTCAGACTTGGTAGTCTACCTTTTTTATATCATATTTATAATTCTATTAACAAATCTCCATAACTTGGCATAGGCCACATATCTTTATCAATAATCATTTCAAGAGCATCTACACTATCTCTTACTTTTTCCATATATAACACGACTTTATCCTTATATGCATGTGACTTATCATTTAAATCTTTTATATTATGAGAAGTTTTAATATTTTTATCAAGTATATCCACATCATTTTTAAGTTTTCTTACATACATTAAAGTTTCTTCCAATAATTCTTTCTGAACAGATGTGTCTAACTTACTATCAACATTTCTTATAGAATTTATAGAATTTGCTAATCTTGTAGTGTAGTGTATACATGCAGGTAATACCTGCTTTTTTGCTATATCAACTATTGTAAGTGCTTCAATATTTGTAATATTAATATAATTTTCAAGCCCTACTTCATATCTACATTTTAATTCATTTTCATTTAGAACATTAAACTTTTCAAATAATTCTATAGTTTTTTTATCAATAAATGCAGGAATAGCATCGACAATACTCTTTATAGAACTTAATCCTCTTTTTTTTGCCTCTTCTTCCCAATTCTTTGAATATCCATCACCACTAAATATAATCTTTTTATGATTTGTAAAGTTTTCTTTAATATATTTCTTTACATCTTTATCAAAATCTTTTGATTTTGACAATTTTTCTGTTGCATTTCTAAATTCATCAGCTACTATTGTGTTTATAACTGTAATAGGCATAGCACAAGAATCATTTGACCCCACCATCCTAAACTCAAACTTATTTCCAGTAAATGCAAATGGAGAGGTTCTATTCCTATCTGTAACATCAAGCCACAATTCAGGCAAAGTATTGATTTCCTTTTTTACTTTTACTTCTTGTTTTGAGTCAGTTGCTTTACCATACTTAATAAAATTATCTATAACATCATTTAACTGTTCTCCAACAAAACATGAAATAATTGCAGGTGGTGCTTCGCTTGCACCAAGTCTTTGCTCTTTACCAGGTGTAGCGCAAGATGCTCGAAGCAAATATGCATATTTATCAACAGCTGATATTATACAAGATAATACAAGTAAAAATTGTATGTTTTCATGAGGATTTTTACCTGGATTTAATAAATTCATACCATTATCTGTAACAAGAGACCAATTATTATGTTTGCCAGAACCATTAATCCACTTATATGGCTTTTCATGAAGCAAACATTCCATATTATTCTTTTCTGCAACTCTTTTTAATGTTTCCATCACAAGTTGATTATGGTCGCAACTTATATTTGCTTCTTCATAGATACAAGCAAGTTCATGCTGTCTTGGTGCTACTTCATTATGTCTTGTTTTAGCAGGTACACCAAGATACCAAAGCTCTTTATCTACTTCATTCATAAACTTTAATACTTTTGATCTTATAGTACCATAATAATGATCATCAAGTTCTTGACCCTTTGCAGACTTTGCTCCTACAAGAGTTCTACCACAATACATTAAATCTTTTCTATCTTTAAATTTATCTTTATTAACTAAAAAATATTCTTGTTCAATACCAAGCATAGAACTTACTTTTTTAGCATTTTTCTTAAAAAGTTTTAATAGTTTTATTGATTCTGTACTAATTACTTGCATACTTCTAAGAAGTGGAGTTTTATTATCCAGTGCCTCTCCTCCATATGAAATAAATGCAGTAGGAATACATAAAACTACTATTCCATCGATAGTTCTTAAAAATGCTGGGCTTGTGCAATCCCATATTGTATATCCTCTTGCTTCAAATGTTGCTCTTAGATTTCCAGTAGGAAATGATGAAGCATCTGTCTCACCTTTTATCAATTCAGAACCACTAAATTCAATAATGGGCTTACTGCCATTTGTTGTTTGTAAAAATGAATTTTGTTTTTCAGCTGTGCTATCATTAAGTGGTTCAAACCAATGTGTATAATGTGTAGCCCCATTACTAACTGCCCATTTCATCATACCATCTGCAACATACTTTGCAAGAGAAGAATCTAATTCATCACATAAACTAATAGTCTTTTTTAATTTTTCATAAATTGTTTTTGGCAAATATTTTTTCATCATTGCATCATTGAAAACATATTTACCAAAATCCTTATTAAGTTTAAACTCACTCATTTATCTTGCCTCCACATAATTGTATGTTATAAACTAACTTATACATTTTCTTGGACATTTTTCACTACAAGCACCACAATCATCACATTTATCATAATCCATCTTTGCTATATTATTAACAACTTTTATAGCGTCTTTAGGACAAGTCTTTTCACACATTCCGCAAGCAATACATGACACTTTACAATCATCCATTGCAATTTTTCCTTTGTTGGTATTTGAACATTTTACTTTATGTTTTTTACCATAAGGTACTAATTCTATTACCTTCATAGGACATACTTTTATACACGCTTTACACGAAGTACATTTTTCTTCATCTACTTTTGCAACTCCATCCACTATACTAATTGCATCAAACTTACATGCTTCTACACAATTTCCATAGCCAATGCAAGCATTGACACATTTTTTTTCTCCATTATTTGCAAGAGTTTTTACTATTCTACAATCTTTTACTCCATTATACTCATAAACCTTGTTTGCATTTTTACAAGAACCATCACAATGCACAAATGCAACCAACTTAACTGTATTTGTACTTTCAACTCCTAATATTGCACTTATTTTTTTTGCTACATTCTCACCACCAACAGGACAAGCATTGACACCTACTTCTTTTTTTGAAATTGCTTCAGCAAGTGCATCACAACCAGCAAATCCACAACCACCACAATTATTTCCTGGTAAACATTCTCTAATTTTTTTAATATTTTCATCAACATCAACTTTAAATATATTGGAATTTACACCAAGAAATATACCAATTATTAATGCTATTATTGTAAGAAGCAATATAGAACTTATAATTATCTGCATAAGTTCACCTAACCTATATTAAGATTTGAGAAACCAGTAAATGCTACTGCCATAAGACAGGCTATAATAAGTACTATTGGTTTCCCTTTAAAACTTTCTGGAATATCATTATTTTCAATTTTTTCTCTAATGCTTGCAAGAAGAACTATTGATATTAAAAAACCAAAACTTGTTCCAAATGCATATGCAATGCCAGTAGTAAATCTTGTAAACATATAATCTCTTGATACTGTAAGTGCTACGCCAAGCACAGCACAATTAGTAGTTATAAGTGGAAGATATATTCCAAGAGACTTATATAAAACTGGTATAAACTTTTTTAAAAACATTTCTATAAACTGAACAAGACAAGCTATAATTAATATAAATGTTATTGTTTGAAGATATGTTAAATCAATACCAAAAACTCCTGTTTCTTCAAGAAAAAAATGATTTATAGTAAATGTAACAGCAGTTGCAATCATAATAACAAAGATTACGGCAAGTCCCATACCTTTTGCAGTCTCAACTTTATTTGACACACCAAGAAATGGACAAATGCCTAAAAATCTTGACAATACCACATTTGAAATAAGTGAAGCAGATATTATTGTAATTATTATTTCCATATTTTATTTATGCTCCTCTTTTGCTTTTTTATCTTCATTTGACACTATACAATGTAAACAATCATTATTACAAGTTCCTTCTTTATTTGTTGCACTTGGTAATTTTAATTTATTTTGTATAGCAGTTAAAAATGCAAGAACCAAAAATGCTCCTGGTGGTAAAACAAAAAGTGCTACACGATAATCTTCAGGTACTATTGTATGACCATAAATTGCTCCAGAACCTATAAATTCTCTAACTGCACTTATTATAATTATTGCAATAGTAAAGCCAAGTCCCATACCAATTCCATCACCTATTGAATCAATAACTTTATTCTTTCCTGCAAATGCTTCTGCTCTACCAAAAATAATACAATTAACAACTATAAGTGGGATATAAATCCCAAGTGCTTCATTTAGGGATGGGAAATACGCCTTTATAATAAATTCAACTAAAGTAACAAATGAGGCTATAATAACTATATATATAGGAATTCTAAGACTATCTGGTATAATTTTTCTTGCAAGAGATATAATTGCATTTGATGCGACAAGTACAACTGTTGTTGCTAACCCCATACCAATAGCATTTGATACACTTGTAGTTATAGCTAAAGTAGGACACATACCTATCATAAGAATAAAAGTAGGATTTTCAGTAATTATACCATTATAAATATAATGAAATATACCTTTTTCTTTAGTTATATTTTCTTTGACTACAATCGTTTTTTTTCGGCTTTTCTTTTCTTTGATTTCAGTATTATTTTCAATTATTATTTGATTATTATCTTTTTCCAATGTCTTATCTTCCATCTAAATACCTCCGTCCATAGTTACAGCTCTTTTAGCAAACATACAAGCAAGAGATATTGCTTCTTTAAATGCATTTGAAGACTTAGTCGCACCACTTATTGCATCAACTTCAGATACATTACTTTGATTAATATTTATCCATTTGTCAAGATAACTATCTTCTGTTACTTTCATACCAAGACCAGGTGTTTCTGAAGGAGTTGAGGCAAATCTAACACCTGTAATATTAGCTGATTTATC
Organism: uncultured Eubacteriales bacterium; assembly: GCA_902803205.1. Classification (GTDB taxonomy): domain Bacteria; phylum Bacillota; class Clostridia; order Lachnospirales; family Lachnospiraceae; genus UBA3633. Next base: position 5,922 of record CADCOW010000069.1, read on the forward strand.
AAAACCAACTATAAGATGAAGTAATCCTCCATAACCTTTTGATGAACATTCAACTATATATCCAATTGTTGTGCCATTTGCATCTTTACATCTTTTTACTGCTTCATCACCATCAAGGCTTGCATCATATCCTGCCGATGCACCAACAACATCATTTACAATATTCTCTCCATAAGCATAACCAGGACAAACTGCACTATATCCTTTAAACTTATTCTCTTCATTTATCTTATCAATTTGATTTTTAGTTATCACTTTTACTACTGATAAAATTGAAACTAAAAGTACCGTAATTGAAACTAATATAAATGTATCTTTTATTATTTTTTTTACATCCATATTACTTCCTTTCCCTTCCAAATGCAGTAGGTATAGTTAATGAATCAATAAGTGGAACAAATAAGTTTAAAATTAATATAACATATGAAAGATTTTCATTTGTTTTACCATATAATCTAAAAATACCTGTAAGTACCCCAATTAAAATACCATATAAAATTTTTCCAAGTGGAGTTATTGGTGCAGTTACATAATCAGTAGCCATAAAAAATACTGCAAACAAAAGACCACCACCAAATAATTCACCCATTATATAATTCATATTAGTTGTCTTATTACTAAATAACATTATAAAGACTACAAAACTAATTAAACAAAATAATGGAATTTTAAAATCAATAACTTTCTTCACAAGTAAATAAATTGCTCCAATTAGCAAACAAATAGCTGATACTTCTCCAATCGTACCAGGTATATATCCAAAAACTAAATCTAATAAATTAACTTCTTTACTTTCTTTCAAAAGACTTAATGGTGTAGCAGAAGTATATACATCCACTGACATTGTAGATTTAAAATTATTCATAAGGGCAGTAAAAGATATATGACAAAAACAACGTCCAGCAAGCGCTGGATTAATAAAATTTTGCCCAAGACCACCAAATAGCATTTTAGCAATAATTATTGAAAAAACTGCACCTACAACTGGCACAAATAATGGTATTTCTGATGGCATATTTAATGCAAGTATCAAACCTGTAACAACACAAGATAAATCTGTAATTGAATTGGGCTTTTTTACTATAAGATTAAATAGAGTTTCGCTTATTATTGCAGTAGCTACCGTTATTATTATTATAAGCAATGAATGCATACCAAAACGAAGTACTCCCCAAATAGTAGCTGGGAGCAATGCAATTATTACATCAAGCATTATTAATCTTGTATTTATATCATCTCTTATATGAGGAGAGCTTTGAACATAGATATTATTATCCATTATTATTTAGCCTCCTTTTCTTTTAAACTTTTTTGATAATCTCTAACAGCAGACTTCATATATGTAAAATATGCAGTTAAAGGCTGTTTTGTGGGACACACATAACTACAACTACCACAATTTATGCATTCAGTACCATAAAGTTTTATATATTCTTCATAGTTATCTGCTTTAGCTGCTTTAAGCATCCTTGTTGGTATTAAATTGATTGGACATGCACTTACACATCTACCACAATTAATACAGTTTGTTATTTTTAAATTTTTAATAGGATCTTTTTTAAATAATATAAGTGCTGAACTATTTTTTGAAACTGGCAAATCAAGAGTAAATATAGCTTGTCCCATCATAGGTCCACCACTTATAATTTTTTCTGGCTTGTCTTTAAATCCATCCACAACATCTATAACATCTTTATAGTTTGTTCCAAGTCTTACACTCACATTGGCATAGTCTTTAAATGCATCACCAGAAATTGTCATTATTCTTCTTAATAGTGGTATTGATTTACATACAGCATTACCTATTGATATCACAGTATCTATATTATCCACTATACAACCAACATCAGCAGGAAGCATAGACACATTAAACTTTCTTCCAGTTATAGCATAAATTAGTTGTCGTTCACCACCTTGTGGATATTTTGTTTTCATCAGTGCTGTCTCAATATTTGCTATATTGTTGCAAGAACTTGTTATTTTTTCATATGCATCTTTTTTATTATCCTCAATACATATGATACCTTTTGCATTTGGAAAAAGCTTAAGTATACACTGTAACCCTTTAATTAGAAGCTCTGTTTCTTCTATCATCAGTCTATAATCTGAAGTAAGATATGGTTCACATTCAGCTCCATTCACAAGAATATAGTCTATACTTTGTGGTTCTTTTGGTGATAATTTTACATGCGTAGGGAAACAAGCTCCACCTAAACCTACTATTCCTGCATCCTTTATAATTTTTATAATTTCCTCTGCTGATAAGGAATTATAATCTCTCTCTATGCCATATCCTTCAATAGCATCATCTTTACCATCATTTTCAATAACTATACACTCACTTTTTTGACCTAAAATAGTAAGTCTATCCTCAATGCTTAAAACTTTTCCAGAAACAGTTGATAATACATTGGATGAAATAAACCCATCTGCAGTTCCAATTATTTGTCCAAGTAAAACCCTGTCGCCTACTTTTACACAATGTTTAGCTTTTGCTCCTATATGCTGTTGCATAGGATAAACCATAATATTACTTGGTTTTACTATTCTTATAGGTTTATCTTTTGATAATTCTTTTTTATCCAAAACATGTATTCCATGTTTAAATGTATACATACTATTCTCCAAAGATTAATATAAAAGAGCATAAATTATGCTCTTGATTCATACTTTCCAGTTTCTGTTGAAACTATTATTTTTTCTCCTTTATCTATAAATAATGGAACCATCACACTTGCTCCAGTTTCAACGGTTGCTGGTTTCATAGCACCAGTTTGAGTATCACCTTTTATACCTGGTTCAGTATCAGTAACTTCCAATGTAACTTTTAAAGGTGGTTCAACACTGAAAACCTTACCATTATAAAACATAACTTTACAAGTTTCATTTTCTTTTACAAACTTCATTACATCACCAACTTGTTCAGGTGATAATGCAATTTGTTCATAAGTATTATTGTTCATGAAATTGTACATTCCATCATTATATAAGTATTGCATATCAACTCTATCAATAACTGCTTGATTGAATTTTTCAGTTGGTCTAAATGTTTTCTCTATAACTCCTCCATTTATAATGTCACGAAGTTTTGTTCTTACAAATGCTGCCCCCTTTCCAGGTTTCACATGTTGAAACTCCATTATTTGACATACCTGTCCCTCAATCTCAAGTGTTAATCCATTTTTAAATTCACCTGCTGAAATCATTTACTTTCCTCCTATAATAATATTAAAATCTCATTTATTTAATATATATATGATATTTAATTTTGTTATCATAATTATATATTGCGAGTGCCTCTTTAAAAAGAGTATCTACATTTTTATTGTCAATGTCAACTATATAATTAGCAAGTTCTTCATAAAAAGGTCTCATCTCTTTTAATTTATTCTCTATTGTTAAAACTGTAAAATTATTTTTTAAATACGGTCTCTTCTTATGTGTCTCAATTAGATTTTTATAAATACTCTCTGCTGTTGCCCTTAAATAAATAACTTTGCCACTTCTTTTTATTATTTTCCTAACTTCCTCATCTTTTGGAGCATTTGCTCCAACTGATACAATCATCCCAGGAGTAATATTATTTTTTAATACATCTTTCTCAAGACTTGCAAAGTATCCTTCACCTTTTTCAATAACTATATCATCGATAGATTTATTTTCTTTTTCAACAATTACTTTATTGGTATCTAAGAACTTTAATTCCTTTCTTGATGCGATAAGTCTACCTATCATACTTTTCCCTACACCAGAATACCCTACTATATATAATGTACCCATAATGTATATAAAACTTCTCCTGTTTTACTTTTTCTTTTTATTAACTGGTTTAATTTTATTTACTTCATCATTGAAATTTTCAATTTCCTTAAACTCTCTATACACAGATGCAAATCTAATATAAGCAATTTCATCTATCTTTTTTAATTTTTTTAAAACTAACTCTCCTATCTCTATACTTTTTATTTCAGATTCATCTCTAAGTGATATCTCATTTTCTACTTCATCTGCAAGCCTATCTATAATTTTTGATGATATTGGTCTTTTTATACACGAATTTAATATTCCACGTTTTAATTTATCTTTGTCAAATGGTTCTCTTGTGCTATCTTTTTTTACAACCAGAATAGGTGATGTTTCTATTTTTTCATATGTAGTAAATCTTTTTTTACACTTAAAACACTCTCTTCTTCTTCTTATACAATAGTCGTCATTACGCCTTGAATCTATAACTTTTGTGTCATAAGCTTTACAAAATGGACACATCATAAGTGCATTTTCCTCCAAAACTCATTAAAAAAATATTATACTATATCTTGTGGTTTTTTTCAAGATATTCAACTAACAAAAGCAATGCTTTTGCACGATGACTAATTTTGTTTTTTATATCAATACCTAAATTAGAAAATGTTTTAACATAACCTTTATAAATATCTGTATAATCGCCTACTGCAAATATCGGATCATATCCAAAACCATCTGTTTTTTCTATTTTTTTTGCTATATACCCATCAATTTTACCCTCAAAATCAAGTATTTTAGGATCAGTTTCCACTTTATCAACTTCTATAACAACTAATTTGGTTATAAAAAATGCATATCTTTCAGTATCATCCAAATCTTTCATAAGTTCTAAAATTTTTAAATTTTTCTCTTTTTGAGTTATATTGCCCATAAATCTTGAAGAAAATATACCTGGGGCATTATTAAAATGTTTTATACATAATCCAGTATCATCTGCAATTATAAAATCACCATCTTTTAATAATTCTTTATTTTTCATTTCCATATACAAAGCATTAGATTTTATAAGTGCATTTTCCATAAAAGTTTTACCATTTTCATCTGGATTGACACTTACACCTATATCAGACATAGTAAAAATATATGGGCAAAATCTTTCTCCAAGAATTGCTTTAATTTCAGATAACTTATGATTATTATTTGTTGCAAAAATTAATCTCATACTATTTTACATTAACATTTTTTGGATATTTAGTAACTATTCCATCATTTCTCACAAAAGTTGCTTGTATACTTTTATCCCCCAATTTTTCATTTGATCTTACAAAATCAATTAACTCTTTTGATTCTTCTTCTCCAAGTAAAAAACAAGTTGTAGATAAATAATCTCCGAGCAATCCATTTTCAGACACAATTGTTACAGAATCTAAACCTCTATTACTTGGATAGCCACTTATAGGATCTATAATATGATGATAAACTCTATCATCACCATCTATTTTAAAATACCTTCTATAATTACCACTGGTTATAACATTTTTATTTGTAACCTCAATAGTATCAATAGTTTCATTTTCAGAAAATGGTTTAAATATACCTACTCTAAAATTTCCATCTTTTCTTCCAGCGACATAACCTGTAACTAATATATTACCACCAAGGTCTACTATACATGCTTCAATATCATCATTTGTGTTTAACATTTCTTTTAATGCATCATTACAATATCCTTTTATAAGTCCACCTAAATCATATTGTGTCAATTTATCACCATAAAAAGTTATAGTTGCTTTACCTGCATCATCTCCATCAAGCATCTTAATATCATAATCAAAATTTCCTACATGACTTTTAGCTTCTTCTATTTCAGAATCAGTTGGTAAGGTCTTTCTATTTTTCACATCCCATAGATTAATCAATGTTCCAGCACTAATATCAAATTTTTTATATGACCACTCATAAAAACTTTTTGCAATATCAAAGAGTGTGGCTGTTTCTGCACTTACAGTCACTTTATCACTTGTCCTATGATTTATAGCATATATTTCACTATTTATATTAGTCTTTGAAAATATTTCATCAAAATTATTTATTAAAGTCTTCATACTATAATAATAATCTTCTGCCTTTACATCAGACTCAACCCCAAAAAAACTAATAGAACACTGTGTATCAAAGGCAGTAAATGCATACTGCCTTGGCTTTTCAGTTTCTTCATTATTGTCATTTATTGAACTGCCTGATTTACAAGAGAAACATAAAAGTAACATAATAATTATAGATATAATTTTAATTCTTTTCATAATCATCACTCCGTTTTATTAATTAATCTATTTAAATGTTTTTTTGAATTTTCTATAATTTCATCAGGAAGTCCAGCTAATTTAGCTACAGCTATTCCATAACTCTTTTTAGCCCTTCCTCTTACAATTTTTCTTAAAAATTTTATATTATCATCTTTTTCAATAACTTCTATATTAAAATTATTTACTCCTTCTACCATTCCTTCAAGTTCTGTGAGTTCATGGTAGTGAGTTGCAAATAAAGTTTTAGCTTTGATTTTACTACTAATATATTCTACTACAGCCCAAGCAATTGATAGTCCATCATATGTACTTGTTCCTCTTCCTATCTCATCAAGTATTATCAGTGAGTCTTTACTTGCATTATTTACAATATTTGATACTTCACTCATCTCTACCATAAATGTAGATTTTCCTCTTGAAAGGTCATCACTTGCACCAACTCTTGTGAATATTCTATCAAGTATACAAATATCTGCAGATTTTGCTGGCACAAATGAACCAATATGTGCCATAAGAGCAATTAATGCAGTTTGGCGCATATAAGTTGATTTTCCTGCCATATTTGGTCCTGTAATTATATCTATATAATTATCATTATCTAATGTAGTATTATTTGATATAAATTCTTCTGATTTATTTATTTTTTCAATAACTGGATGTCTTCCATCAATTATATTAATTATGCCATCTCTATTGATGTGTGGACATACATACTTATTTGTTTTAGCTACAACTGCAAGATTAGATATTGCATCAATATATGCTATGTCAGATGCAGTATTTTTTATTCTTGATGTTTCTTTTGATATTCTATCTCTTACATCTTGGAAAACTTCATATTCCAAAGTTGCAAGTCTATCTTCTGCACTAATTATTATGCTTTGAAGGTCGTTCAATTCTTTTGTTGTATATCTTTCAGAACTTGCAAGGGTCTGTTTTCTTATAAAATAATCTGGCACATCCCCTTTATATGTATTACTTATCTCAAACAAATAACCAGTAACTCTACTATATTTGATTTTTAAATTTTTAATTCCTGTCTTTTCTTTTTCTTTTTGTTCCAAGTCTAACAACCACTGTTTCCCATTAACCTTACTTTGTCTATACTTATCAATTTCATCATTAAAACCATCTTTTATTATCCCCCCTTCATGCATAAGATAAGGTGGATCATCAACAATACTTGTATCAACTAAAGTATATAAATCTTTTAAAGTGTCAAATTTACTTACTATATCACTTGAAAACTTAGAATTATATGAATTTAAAATTGATTTAACATATGGCAAAATATAAATTGAATTTTTAAATGCTACTAAATCTTTTGCATTTGCATGTTTCATATCAATTCTTGTAACAATTCTTTCCAAATCATAAATTGCATTTAAATTCTCTCTCAAATCTGTCAACTCAATTTCATTGCTTAAAAAATCTTTTACCGCTTCTTGGCGATATAGTATAAGATTATAATTCTTCAGTGGTTCTTCAACCATTCTTCTCAGTAACCTACCACCCATTGCAGTCTTTGTATCATCTAATATATCAAGTAAAGTGCCTTTTCTATCTTTATAATTATTATTTTCTATAAGTTCTAAGTTTTTGATAGTCGCTGTATCAAGATACATATATGATTCATCATGTAAATAATAAATTTTTTCAAGATGAGAAAGTTCATTTTTTTGGTTCTCTCTCACATAATAATATACTGCTATACTCGAAAAGACTACATTTGTATTTTTAATATCATTATAATTATCAATATTTTTTAATAAAATATCTAATAATTGAAATTCTTTACTTTTTAATTTATCAACTGAGTATATATTATCATTAATTTCAGTTAAAGCTATATCATATATTTCTTTTAACTCTAAAACTTTAAGATTTGAATTATAAATATTATTATTTACTAATAATTCCTTTGGTCTATACTTTGATATCATATCAAGTAATGTATTTTCATCTTTAATATTACTTATAAAAAAGTCTCCAGTTGAAAAATCAAAAAAAGAAACACCAAATACATTGCTACCATAATATATTGATAATATATAATTATTCTCTTTTGCATCCAAGTATTCATCTGAAAGAACAGTTCCTGGAGTAATTATTTTTGTAACTTCTCTTTTTACTATTCCTTTCGCAGATTTAGGGTCCTCCATCTGTTCAGCAACTGCCACTTTATACCCAAGTTTTACAAGTTTAGACATATACACATCTACAGCATGATATGGCACACCACACATAGGTGCTTTTTCTTTAAGCCCACAGTCTTTTCCTGTAAGAACTAAATTAAGTGTTTTACTTACCAATTTTGCTTGTTCAAAAAATGTTTCGTAAAAATCTCCAACTCTAAAGAATATAATACAATCACTATATTTATTTACTGTATCTAAATACTGTCTCATCATAGGAGACATATTTAATGTTTCATCCTGGTTATCATCAAATTTTAAATCAATTATTTCCACTTTTTTTACAATTTCCCCTTCAAAATAAAAGCCTTTACTTTTCACTAATTTAACATCTATAATACTTCCAATTAAACTTTCATCACCTTTAAAATGAACCAAATAATTATTACTTAACCTACCAGTCAATTTTCCTTTTTCTTTATCAATACCTTCAACTAATACATCTAAAATTCTACCAACATATTTTTTAGTATTCTTACCCGAACATTCCTCCACAACTTTAAGTAATATTTTAAATCTATCTTTTACTATGTTTTCAGGAATTTGGTTATCCATAGTAGATGCTTTTGTACCAGTTCTTTTAGAATATTCAAATGTAAATACAGCATCATATCCTATTTCTTTAATCAAACTAATAGTATCATTAAAGTCCTTATCACTTTCTCCTGGGAATCCCACTATAATATCAGTTGTAATTGCTACATCATCTATCTCACTTCTAATTTTATTCACAACTTCAATATACTTTTCTCTTGTATAATGCCTGTTCATATTTTTTAGAATTTCATTTGAACCAGATTGCACTGGCAGATGAATATGTCGGCAAACTTTCTTACAATTTTTTATAACATTAATCAAATTATCTGATAAATCTTTTGGATGAGAAGTCATAAATCTAACTCTTTTTAAGCCTTCTATTTTACAAACTTCATTTAATAATTCTGCAAATGTTACTTCATCATTATTTATAAAATTATACTTATTGCTTGCCTTACCTTTATATGAATTAACATTTTGTCCAAGAAGCATAACCTCAATAACACCATCTTTTACAGCACTCTCTATTTCTCTAATTATACTATCAACATCTCTACTTCTTTCTCTACCTCTAACATATGGTACAATGCAATAAGTACAAAAATTATTACAACCAAACATTATATTAACTCCACACTTAAAACTATATACTCTTTTAGTGGGAAGTGTTTTTTCTATATTATTAGATTTATCATAAACCTTTATTATTCTTTCTTTTGATAATAATGCTTTATCAATCAAATCACTAAATTCATCAATATTATGTGTGCCAAAAATAAGTTTTACATATGGATATTTTTCTTTAATCTTAACTACTTCATCATTTTCTTGCATCATGCAACCGCAAATTCCTATAATCTTATCTTTATTCTGTAAATAAGATGACTTAAGTTGTCCTATATGCCCATAAAGTTTTTGATTTGCATTTTCACGGACAGTACAGGTATTAAAAATAACTATATCTGCCATTCTTTCATCATCAATTTCTGTATAACCTTTCTCTTCAAGCACACCTGCAAGTTTCTCACTATCTCTTGCATTCATTTGACAACCAAAGGTTACTATTTTATATGTTTTTAATAAATTATTTTTCATTATAAAATATATTTTATTGTTTTTGATATTCGTTTATAAAATAAGAATGTAATTATAGAAGATAAACCATATTTTACTAAATTAAATGGAAGAACTGATAACAAATATACTTTAAACATACTATCAATATACGGAAATATTTTATTACACATACCTATAATTATAACATCTGTTATATTAAATAGTTGCATATAAAATGGGAATATAAATATCATATTACATATTGTTATTCCAACACTTGCCACAATTACACCTATAATTAAACCTATTATTGCACGCTTTTTGTTTTTAAATTTTATATATATTAAACTTGCAGGTAATGAATATAAAATACTACCAATTAAATTTGCAATTTCTCCCACATAAACAGTGGAAGTAGGCTTTAATAAAAGTTTAATTAATATTTTTAATACTGCTATAATAATTGAATCAAGTGGTCCAAATATAAACCCACCAATAATTACTGGTAAATCAGATAAATCCATTTTCATAAAACTTAAAAACATTGGTAATTGAAAATCTAAAAACATAAGGATTCCACCTATAGCTGAAAACATAGCAATAATTGATATTTTTTTAATTTTATTGTTCATTAAAACCAGTCAACTCCTTTTGCTTTTTTAAAACAATTATTTATTATAAAGTCATTATTTGTTCTACTTGCAGGATGGCATGAATAGATAATTTTTTCACTATTTATGATATCTTTAACTCTATCAAGTGCATTATTACCCCATATAAGCCAAGAACAATCTGAGTTTTCATTTATAAACATAATTAATTCATTTATAAAATTTGTCCATTTACTAATATGTGCTCCACTTTTACCTACAACTGAAGTAAGAGTTGAATTTAAGAATATAACTCCTCTATCTTCCATTGCATCAAACCAATCATGTGTATTAATATACTTAATTTCTCCTTTATTCTCTAACTGCCGTAGTTCATTTATATTATAATTTATATTAAACTTATAAAAACATAAAGATTTAAAAATTGTAGATAATGATACTTGCCTATATCTATCAGTCCATTTATCAATATTCATAACTTCAAATGCTCTTCCTGTCGCAACTGGTAATATCCTTCCATCTTTTTCAAAAGTTGAATAATAAGGATCCATTCCCAAAATAATATATTTTGTTTTCGTTAAGTTACAATTAAAAAATCTAAACACATTTTCTTTTTCGGGACATATATTAGGTGTATCACTAACAAATTTAATCATATCATTTAGATATACACTTTTTTTAATAAAATTTTTCCAAGAATTATGATAATCCATACTTTTTATAATTACATATATCAATCAATTATTTCATTTAGCGATTTAAACTTAAAACTAACTTTATCTCTCATTTCTATAGCAACTTCATCATTAAACTTTTTAAAAATTTCATCACTAAGTTTAAATGTAAATAATTTTTGTGGCAAAGAACTAATCACAAAGTCCCAAGTATATTTTAATGTTGCATTCTTATCAAGTAAATTGTCACTATCTTTATACTCTCCTTGATACTTTAGAATTTTTAATTCAAAAATTCTTCTTATTAATTTTTTATCTACAATTCCCTTAATTAATGATTTCAAAGCAAAATATAATAAATCTATAACTTCTTCGGATTCAATATTTTCATATGAAAAATAATCTGCAAGTTCAATGAAATAAGATGCATAACACACACTTTCATAATCTTTTGTAAGGTCATTAAAATCTTCTTTTATGATAATATTTTCCAATGTATATGATTCATTATTTTCTCTAAGTTCAAAAGTGCCAAGTGTAAAAAGTTTAGCCTTACCTATGTTTTTTGAATTACTTTTACGAACATTAAAGGCATAAGCCTTTATTTTGCCTTTTTCTCTTGTGAGTAATGTAATTAATTTATCATACTCATTGTAATCAGTTTCTTTTATAATTATTCCATTTAATTTTATTAGATTATTTTTTATTGTCATTTTATTGATTTTATATCAAATCCATAATTTATAAGCAAAGTACTCTCATCACGCCAGTTAGATTTAATTATAACATTTAATTTTAAATTTACTTTATTATTTAAAAACTTTTCTATAGCAATTCTTGAACCTGTGCCAATATTTTTAATCATAGAACCTTTTGTACCAATAATTATTTTCTTATGACTATCCTTTTCACATATTATATCAGCATCAATATTTATACATTTGGTTTTTGATTTTTTCATACTATTAATAACAACTATTATACCATGTGGTATCTCTTTATCTAATTTATAAAGACATTGTTGTCTTATAATATCTGCCAGTATTTGTTTTGTTGGTTCATCTGTCAAATCTTCTTCATTATAATATCTATTACCCTCTGGCAATATTTCTTTTATATAGTTAATTACATTTGTTACATTCTTATTTTTAAGAGATGAGATAAAAAATATTTTTTTAAATAAAATATTATTTTTAAACTTGTCTAATATTTCATTTAATATTATATCTTCTTTATACTCTATTAAATCACATTTATTTACCAATAATAACTTTTTGGCATCTGATTTTAACAATATGTCATTTAATTTATCAAAATTATCAGTTTTATATGTCATGATATCAATAATAGTAATTATCAAATCTATATCATCAATAGATTTCGTAATTGATTTTGACATATAATCATCCAATTTATTTTTTACATTATGAATTCCTGGTGTATCAACAAATACAATTTGCGAATCACTATCATTGTAAATTCCCTTCAAATTCTTTCTTGTGGTTTGTGGTTTTTTTGAAGTTATAGCAAGATTAGTACTAATAACTGCATTTAAAAAACTTGACTTACCAGCATTTGGAAGCCCAATTATAGATACAAAACCACTTTTCACTAACTCTCTAATTTCCACACTACATCATAATACTCTTTTGCTTCATCAAACTTACTTTCTGTAATTAAAGCACATTCACTTTGAGTTTCAACATTATTAAATATATTACTTAAAAGATTAAAATCATTTGACTTCATATCTAAAATATCATGTCTTAATTTATTTAACATGGCATTATCAATATGGTTAAAATATGAAGCAATGGTTAATTTATGTCTTGCAAATATACTAAGCGGATTATCAAAAGAACTAATTGACCCTATAATATATTTTATTAACTCATCATCAGAAACTTTTAAATTTGAAAGAAATTCATTAACACCTTTAAAGATTTTAACAGAATTTACTAAATTTGGGTCTCTATACGAAGCAAATGAATAAGTACCTATACGGTCAATTTGTGACATACACCCATAGGCACCTCCAAGTACTCTTATATTAGTCCAAAGATACTCATAATTAAATAAAGTTTTAAGAACAAAGGTTTTACCATTATATTCTTTTTTATCAAACTTATTGGCAACTGACACAAAATTAATATCATTTGGAGTAATAATTGCTTCTTTATTTACTTTTTTTTCAAACTCATCAAATTTAATTATTTTTGATATTTCTTCGATATTTTTTTCTATGGTATCTTTATCACAATCAGTATATAAAATATTTTTGTCGTTTCTCAAATTTATAATAAAATCTTTAAACTTATTCTTTATATCATCATAATACTTTTTATTTGTGCATAATGCTAAATAAATCCTTTGATTTTTGATTTTCTTAAATAATAATTTAAGTATATTATTTATCATTTCTGATTTTTTATCATATATTTTACTTAAAGAATGAATAAATTTATAAAAACTTATTCCACAACTATTTATTTTATCTTTTATTGAATCTTGACTATCAAGTGTTGATTTTGCTCTCAAACTTGAAGATAGATGACCAGATGATAAAATATTTGCATATGAATTAGCCTTTGTTTCATTAATTATTAATGATATTCTTTTATTGTCTTCAAATATTGTTTCTGTCAATATTTTATATAATATATCAAATGCTATATTTATTTTATCAAAAGTTGATTTTATAAAAAATCCTATAAAAGATTTATCATCTGATACTTCAAAACTTACAGTAAATCCACCTGTATTAATTCCAATTAAATTATTTAAATCATGTAAAGTAATATTCTCCAAATCCATTTTCATAATGACATAATATATAATGGATAAAAAATACATCTCTTCACTTTTTAGGCTATTTATATCAAAATATAAACTTATATACACTATGTCCTTATCATTTTTAAAATTAAGTATTGAATCAACCCCTTCAATATTCTCTAACTTGTAGTCAATTAAATCTTTATCGCGTTCTATATCGGATAAAGTAAGTATAGGTATAGATTTAATGGCTTCTTCACTATCTTTTTCTTTTTGATAGTTTTTCAGTTCATTCATTTCTTTTATTACATTTGAAAGTTCAGCCTTATTTAGTTTTTTCTTTCGATCATTTAAAATATTATATAATACTTCTTCTTTTTCTTTTGAATACCCAGTTTTCGCCTTTAAAATATTAATTGCTGTTTTATCATTATCAAGGAATAAGTCTTTTAAAACTTTTATAAAAATATTATTTTTATCTGTTAAATCTATATTTTTTAAATAATCATATGCTTCTTTATACTTTATAAAAGTAATAGGGTCTTCACCATATAAATATGAATCTAATGACATAAGAGAAATATATAATCCTTTAGGAAGTCTCCCATAGTCATCTTCTGCCAATACAAAATAAGTTGAATTTATCCCCGCCTTAAACATATCTACATCCAGACCATTTTCAACTATATTTTTTATAAAAGATATTATACAATTTTTAAAATCATCTTTTTTATTTGCATTTAAATTTCTTGCAATTATACTATAAAATCCATTTTTAATACCTATTTCATAATTGGATGTTATACTTTCTCCAAAACCATCATTCATCAGTTTTTCTTTTAATATTGCTGAATCCGATGTAAATAAAACATAATTAATTATTTCTACAACAATATTTAACAAACTTGATTTTTCAAAAGGCATAGCAAAAGTATATGCAATTAGAGACTTGTCTTCAATATTTTCAGAATCAAGATTATAGTAATCTACATATTCCATATCTTTTGCACAGGCATTAATTTCTTTAAATTCTACTTGAACATTTATTTCTTTAAAATCTTTTAAGTAATTTTCTTCTAACCATCTTAGTTCATAATTATAGTCAAGTTTTCCATAATAATATATTATAGAGTTTGTTGCTGAATAATACTTATGATGGAAATTGACAAACTCTTCAAAACTCAAATCTATAATTTCATTAGGGTCTCCTCCAGACTCATATGCATAGTTTGTATTTGAATAAAGATTTTTTAAAATTGATGATTCTAAAACTGAATCAGGGTCAGAATACACTCCCTTCATTTCATTATATACTACACCATTTACCTTCAAATCAGAATTTTCATCTTTTATCTCATAATGCCAACCTTCTTGTTTAAATATTTTATCATTTTTAATGGCATTTGGATAAAATACTGCATCTAAATATACATCTACTAAATTATGAAAGTCTTTTAAATTAGCTGATGCTACTGGATAACAAGTTTTATCTGGGAAAGTCATTGCATTTAAAAATGTATTCATACTCCCTTTTGCAAGTTCAATAAAAGGATCTTTTATATTATATTTTCTTGAACCGCAAAGAACAGAGTGTTCTAATATATGCGGAATACCTTTACCATTTTCTACTGGTGTTTTAAATGCTATATTAAATACTCTATTTTCATCTTCACAAATTAATAATATAATTCTACCCTTAGTGACTATATGCATAAGTTCCACTACTTCAAGATTTTGCTCATCTATAAAATAAGTATTTAATATATTATATATTTTTTTATTAAAATCATCTAATTCAAACATATTATATTTTTAATTGGTTAAGAACAAATGCCTTAAACAAACTTAAATCCTCCCTTATATACATATATGGTTTATAAATATTTATAGTTTCACAGGCTATATCATATGGTCTATATATGCCTACCTTCTTTGCCATCATATTTATTCTTGTTAAATGAAATTCACTTGACATAAACCCTATATTCAAAAAATCTAAATCAAAATACTCTTTTTCAACATTTTTAAATGGTCTCGTAATTATATTTTCCTTCTTATTTCTATTTAGTACATCCTTTTTTATTAAGTTTAGCGAATTTATTAAATTCTCATATGTATTATATGAATGATTATCTATTATTATCCTTCTTTCATCCATTCCTCTATCAGTCATGTAATTTTTCATATATAAAGCTTCTTCAATAGGTTCATCACTTCCTTTAGCTCCAGTCAAAACAAACTTACATTTTTTATATTTTTTAGAATATTCAATGGCTTTTTCAACTCTACTATTCATTATCTCATTTTTATTCTTTGAAATACCTGCTCCGAAAACTATAATATAATCATATTTTTGATCATAAACATTAATATAGTTTTTAGGGTAAAAAATATTAAATAATAAAAGTGAGATAATACCAGTGAAGTAAAAAACAGTCACTACTTGAGTTAATATCCTAACAAACGATGGTCCTCTTTCCTCTTTGTCAATAGGATAGTTTATTATATAATTCATCAATAAAAGTAATATTACAGCAGTAAAAAAAACACAATTCATACTAAAACTAAATGTCATCCATATATCACACATTATTATATAAATTGCTATAACTATTGCTAAAAATAGGCATATTGTATTTTTTAAAAATTTAATCATCCGATCTTAATATATCTAAGGCTTCTGCTCTTTCACTTAATTTTACTTTTATTTTCTGTTTTGAGTGTGGGCATGAATCAATCTTTTTATTAGTTTCTTCATCATACATTTCTAAAACTTCTACCCTTATATTCCTAAAATCAGGTTTCATAATTATTAAATGATCCCCTACACTAAACTTATTTTTTTGTTCAAAATATGCATATTCTTCATCAACTCTTTCAATAGTTCCAAGATAAGTTGAACCGACTACATAAGTGTTATTATCATAAATTTGCGTTGTGTCATCAGGTTTCCCAAAATAAAATCCTGTCGTAAATTCTCTATAAGTGCATTTTGCAATTTCTTTTTTATATTCTTCAAGATTTTTTTTATAAATATCTATGCCCTTATAATAATCATCTATTGCTTTTCTATATGTTCTTGCAACTGTAGCTATATAAAGAGCAGTTTTCATTCTGCCTTCTATTTTAAGTGAATCGATACCAGCCTCTATAAGTTTATCTATATGTTCAATCATATTTAAATCTTTTGAATTAAAAATATATGTACCTCTTTCGGTCTCTATAACTGGCATATACTCACCTGGTCGTTCTGTTTCTTCAAGTAATTTATACTTCCATCTACAAGGATGTGTACATTCACCATAATTTGCAGAACTTCCAGTCATAAATGCGGATAATAAGCATCTGCCAGAATATGATATACACATCGCACCATGTACAAATGCTTCTATCTCAATACTATCTCCTACAATTTCCTTTATAGTTTTTATTTCATCAAGTGACAGTTCTCTTGCGAGTACAACTCTTTTTATACCTAAATCTCTATAGAATTTAACTGATTCATAATTTGTTGTATTAGCTTGAGTAGATAAATGAATATCTACATCTTTAAAAATACTTTTAGCAATACTAATTAAACCTAAGTCTGATATAAGTACTGCATCAGGTTTTATTTCATTTAATTCACTAAAATACTTTTTTGCATCATCTATATCATTATTATGTGCATATATATTTGCTGTGACATATACTTTCTTTTTATAATTATGTGCGATGTTTATACATTTTCTCATATCATCTATTGTAAAATTTTTTGCTTTTGCCCTTAAAGAAAATGATTCTCCACCAATATAAATAGCATCCGCCCCATAGCGTAATGCTATATCAAATGTAGATACATCACCAGCAGGTACTAATAATTCTATTTTTTTATTGATATCGATACTCCATCTCCTATATTATAAATATATGTTGTCAACTCATTATCATGTTTTATTTGATATAAAAAATCTCTCATTCTTTTATGAATTGTCCTGTCCCTCTTTTTAATTAAAAACTTTGATTCTAATATTTCTCCATCTTTAAAAATATTATCTGCAATTAAAATGCCTCCACTTTTCATCAACTTTTTTATGTCACTTAGCCAATTAATATACTGTCCTTTCGCAGCATCTAAAAATACTAAATCAAAATAATTATTTTTATCACATTCTTTTAAATATACTCCAGCATCTTTTTCTATCAAAGTAATTTTATTTTTATCAAAATACTTATTAATATTACTTTTAGCTTCAAGTATTCGCTTCTCATAATTTTCTATAGTATATATATGAGCATCAACATTTGACTTATGCATAACAAGTGTTGAATATGCTATAGCAGTACCAATCTCTAATATATTTTTAATATCCTTAATATTTATAATCATCCTTAAAAAGTCTCTTGTCTCATCACGTATTATTGGCACATCATTTTCAATAGCAAATTCTTTTAATTTCATTATCTCTTCATCATCTGATGATGAAAGTGACATTATAAAATCATTTACTCTAATTTCTGAAATATTATCAAGCATTATTCTGTCTCAACTTCCACTTCTTCATTATCCTCTGGCGATAATTGATAAATATCTTCTGTAGCACTTCTTAACACTATATCATCTCCACTTGGATTATCAAATATATCAAGCATATTTTTTATGGTCATAGAAGTTTTTAAATTATATATATTTGGCGTAAAATTAGTCTTATATATTTTTGCCCTAAACTTAAACACAAAAGTATCATCTATTAGGCCAGCAGTTTTTAAATTATCAGCTATATTATCAACTGTATCATTATCTTTTATCTCAAAAACTACTTCTTTTCCTTCTCCATCTGTCATAGCTTTTTCATAAAACAATTTATATCCAAAACTATATAACCTTATACCAATCAAATAGATAACAACAAAAAATATTGCAAGTTTAACAAAAAACTTTGCAAGTTTTACAAAAATATATGATAAATTTTCAAGTGTATTATTTCCCATAAATATTTTAAAATAGGGCGGTTGCAACCGCCCTATTGTTACTTATTATTTTCTTCTGCACTCTCTTCCATTTTTTTAGCATACTCTTCAATATTTACATCTGCTATATCTTCTTTATCTTCTTCTGTAACCTCTGGTTCTGGCAGAAGTGCCTTTATGCTAAGCGATATCTTTTTTTCAGTTTCATTAAAGTCTATAACTTTTGCTTCTATTTCTTGACCTATTTTAAGTACATCTTCTGGTTTTTTAATTTTTTCTCTTGAAATCTCTGATATATGAAGAAGTGCATCTATGTAATCATCAAGTGAAATAAATGCTCCATAATCTACCATTCTTGCTACTTTACCTTTTACAACTTTACCAAGTGCATAATTAACTCGTGCAAGTAACCAAGGATTCTCTTCTGGGAATTTTGCTGTTAAAGATATTTTTCCATCTTTTATTTCACGAACAAGTACTTTTATTTTGTCACCAATGTTAAAAGATTTTTTTGGATTTTTAATTTTTCCCCATCCCATCTCTGAGATATGAAGTAATCCATCTATTCCACCTAAATCAATGAATGCACCATAATCCATCAAATTTATAATTGTGCCTTCTATTATGTCGCCTTCATGAATCTTAGAAAGAGCCTCTTCTCTCTTTCTCTTTTCTTCTGCAACTATAAGTCTCTTTCTATCACCAATACAACGATTCTTTACTGGATTAAATTCTGAAATAATAAAATCAATTTCTTTTCCTTGATATAAATTTAAATCTTCATTTTGTTTGTTAGATATTAAAGATCTTGGTATGAATACTGTAATCTCTGGTTCTATCTCAACGATGACACCACCAGCAGTAATTTTAGTTACTGTTCCATGTTGAACCTCATTGCTGTCATACAATACTTTTAATCGTTCATTTATTTGACTCTGGATTAATTCTTTTCTTGACAGAACTACTTGACCCTCTCCATCATTTAATTTTTTTACAACAACAGTAAGTTCATCACCTACATTAAGAACTCCTGTCAAATCTAAATCTTGTTCACGACTATAATCATAGTTTCTTATGATACCATCTGCCTTATAGCCAATATTAAGAACAGCATAATCACTATGCACACTAATAACTGTACCTGTAATTTTTTCACCAGGATGAATCTCTCTCATTGATTCATTAAGTAATTCTTCAAAACTCATTTCTGACATTATCTATAATCTCCTCGATTAAGTTTTCTGGTGTAGAAGCTCCA
>CADCOW010000070.1 GCA_902803205.1 uncultured Eubacteriales bacterium
CAAGTTTACATACCACCTAAAAAAGATATTGAAACATTAAAAAATTATTTTGCAACTACTGACAAAGACTATGAAACTATTTTTTTACTCTCACTTTATGGACTACGACAAAGTGAAATACAAGCACTTACACTTGATGACCTTAATACTGCTACACATACACTAACTATAAACAAAGCAAAAGTAAAAGGCACTAACAATTATTATTATATTAAGACCACCAAGACCATAGAAAGCAACCGACAAATCATTATAACCGACTACTTACAAAACTTGATATTAAATCAAAATTGTATAACTAAAAAAAATTATAATATGTTTTATAAGCACTTAAAACTTGCTACTAAAAAATTAAGTATAAAATATTTTAACCCACATAAACTACGGCACTACTTCGCAAGCGAATTGCACAGGCTAAACATACCGAGTAAATACATACAAGCAATGGGTGGGTGGGCTACTGACAATGTATTAAAAAATATTTACACTCACACAATAGAAACTGAAACAAAAAAGATAAACCAACAAATAAATCAATTATTATTTTAAGGAGCATAACCAAATGGAAACACAAAAAGAAAAAATTAAAAAATGTATAACCGACTTTTACGAGAATAAAAGAAAAACTGCACCAATAGACAAAATAGTCGGTTATGAAATAACTGAAAAGGAGCAACCAAAAAATGAAAACTAAAAAAATAACATTGAGAGAATTAAGAGAACTTGAAAACCTAACACAAAATGATTTTGCAAAACTGCTTAACATAGCATACGCAAACTATAACAAACTTGAAAACGGAAAGTCAAAACCAAGTTTTAGCACCTTACAAAAAATTATTGACTTACTAAAAAAGCATAACTTAACACTTGATAACTTGATATTATAAAAAATTAAATGAAAGGACAAAACAAATGGAAAAAGTAAAAGTAAAAAATCCTAACCAACTAAAAGCAAATCAATTTATGATTACACAGGGAATAGACAAAGGCAACTACTACCCTAACATTACCGACCGAGAAAACGAAACAATGCAAACACTCGTTTTACATTTTCTAAAATATGGACTAATACCAAAACATTATAAGCCACTACTTAAATCAATACTTGATAAATCGCATTGTGTTTTAGTGTGGAGCACTCACACCATAACCCCCTACTTTTTTGAAAATGAAACCGACTACAACACACAAAAAAAATTAAATGAGTTTATTTTTGCATAAACTGAAAGGACAAAACAAATGGACTTAATAAAACAATTAAAAAAAGCAAGTGAAAAACAAAAAAACAATATTGATTTTACAAATAAAGATTTTAAGGACTTTATAACAAATGCGACCACTATCAATTTATTTTTTAACTCTCTCACTGACTTTATACAAAACTTTATAACTGATGACACACTAAAAAATACAACTGCAATAGATTTTGAAACCATAGGCAAAATGTTTTTTACTCTCATACTTTACAAATTAAACCCTAATAACTACAACGATAAAGAACATAAAAAACTATTAAACCTTGATAAAGACCAATGGGAGCAAGCAAGCAAACTTATAGACCTATATAACTTTACAATGATAAACCCATATAAAAATAGACTAAATGGCAAAAAAGGTGGAGCACCTAAACAAAATACTAATGCTAAAAAGAAAACTGCTACAACTGATGACTTACCAACTATAAAAGACTATCAAGACACAAGCAACTATGACTATGACAACGAATAAAAACAACCGAAAACAACCGAAAACAACCCAAAACAACCCAAAACAAGCATAACAAATATAAAATAACAAATAACAAATAGCAAATAGCAAATAACTAATAACAAATATTTATATAAATAGTGTTTTGCTATTACATAGCAAGAACACCCACCCCACCTATAAATTGATTAAATGAGTGATATTTTAAGAGAACTAAAACAAAGTGCTAATAAAGGACTTATCGCAATACCTACTGAAAAAGAACTATACAACTTGATTATCAATACATACTTAATTAAAATGATTTTTAATAGTGTATTGTATGTAAAAAAAGACTTTTTAGATTATGCTATAAACTATGTATTGCAGATTACAAACCAACTAAAACTTAAACTTGATAATGGCACATATCATTTTACTATTGAAACCTTAACAAAGTATATTGATAAATCTATTAAGTGTGATTTTTTAGATTATGACAATAACATTTTTAATATTGCTAATGATTATATATTATCAAACCTAACCTATGGCGACTTACTGCAAGACTCCTTAACATATTTTAATACAACACTTAATAACTGCGACTATGCACTAATGGAGCATACACCAAATAAAACCATAAAGAAATATATTAAAGAGTTTATGCAAAATGATTTTTTGATATATGCTACAGATACACCAATAAACCAATTAAACCACTTTACAATTTATGATTACTAAAAATTACTTGACACACATTTTAACTAAATGTCAAAAACTTCTCTAAATCAATTTTAAGGCTATCATTTTATAAAAAAGGTATATACAAAAAAACACTAAAAGCGACACCATCACAACCTGATTAAATCATAAAGGGGGTATGGGGGCGGGTATTACTCAACTAATGATATAATTATATGACTACTTGAACTATTACAACTGATACAAAATGAGATACAAAAAAGATGACAAAAAGAATTACAAAAAATAAAAATATACTTGATAAATAATTATAAAGTGATATAATGTAAACATCACAAACAAAAAAAGATAACCCCTTATAAATCAACCACGATTAAAAGAAATTATCTTTTTTTTTAGACAAAATGATTTTTTTACTCTATGGAGCTGGCGGGAATCGAACCCGTTTCCAAACAATAATCCACTCTCCTTCTACTATCATAGTTTATTTATCAAATTTCGATTGATATAAGAAGAATAAACAAAACTTATATCTTTCTAGTCTCTAATACGGCAAAATGCTCGAGACAAACATTTTCCGTTTCCTGTATGTTTGATGCCTATTCAATATCTACAGGTAAATACTGATAGACATAGCAGACTAGGCTGCTAATGCGTAACTTCTGTTATCGCTTATTTTTTTTGCTGCTTAACGTGCTCCGCCTCCGAATAGCTTCTAAAGATTCATATTGCCTGTCGAAACCTTGACAACCCCTTACAATATATATTTTAACATATTAAGATCATCTTGTACAGTAATCTTATAGTTTAATTTTGAACTATCAAGAATATAAGTTTTAATTTTTGTAAAATATTCTATTATCTGTAAATCATCTGTAATCTTATACTTATTTTTATTGACAATAAATTTTTTATAGGCATTATATAAGTCTTTTATTCTAAAGCCTTGAGGTGTACTTATCAAATAATATTCATCTCTATTTACACTATTTATGACTTCCTTTATAGGTTTATTCTTGTTGTTCTTTATTCTTTTTATACTATCAGATAGCCTATAGCCAAGTGTAACAGCTTTATATTTATTTAAAGAATTGATTAATTTTTTAATATCATATATATCTACATTTGGTCTTGCAGCATCATGAATGAGAATTTTATCTTTTGAACCAATACCATAAAAATTTTTTATAAAATCAAGTGAATTATATACTGAATCATATCTTTCTTTTCCACCTAATACTATAAATAACCTATTGCTTTTAATTATTTTTTGATACTTATTTAATAAATTTAAAATTATACTATTATTTTCATCTTTTTTATTTATAACAATTATTATTACATCAATAGTTTTAATTTTTATAAATTTTTCAAGTGAATAATAAAGTATTGGTTTGTTATTAATACTAATAAACTGTTTTTTGTCTTTAGTTTTCATTCTCTTGCCAACTCCAGCTGCAAGAATTACACCATATATCATGCTATTCCTTATCTTTAAACTCTAAATTTGCATCTGCATTTAAATCAAGCGAACTAAAATTTTCATTAATATATTCATAATAACCTGCACTTGCTATCATAGCTGCATTATCAGTACAATATTTTATATCAGGAGAAAAGAATGAAATATTATTATTTAAACATTCATTCTTTAAAGAATTTTTTATTGCATTATTTGCACTGACACCACCACAAATTGCAACTTTATTTATGTTAAGTTCTTTAGATAAATTAATAGTTCTATTTACTAAAGAGTCAATAATAGAATTCTCAAATTCAAGTGCGATATCATTTATAGTTTGATTATCTATAGAATAATTATTTTTTTGTTTTATATTATGAATTACATTTATTACATGTGATTTTAACCCAGAATATGTAAAATCATATGGGGAATTTTTAATTTCACCTCTTGGAAAACTAAACTTCCCATTTATTCCATTTAGTGCTGCTTTTTCAAGTTTTGGACCTCCTGGATATTCAAAGCCTAAAACTCTTGCTATTTTATCATATGCCTCACCACAAGCATCATCGTGAGTGCTTCCATATATTTTAAAAGAATTATAATTAATAACATGTACAAGATTTGTATGTCCACCAGAAACAATAAGTGCTATAAATGGTGGCTGTAAATCAGTATTAGTAATATAGTTTGATGCAATATGTCCTTCAATGTGATTTATACCAATAAATGGAATTTTTGTAGCAATTGATAATCCTTTAGCAAATGATAATCCAACAAGTAAAGAACCAATAAGACCAGGTCCATAAGTAACTGCTATTGCATTTATATCTTTTATGCTAATATTTGCTTTACTTAATGCATTTTGATACACAAAATCAATATTTATAATATGATTACGAGAGGCAATTTCAGGGACTACTCCACCATATAATTTGTGAATATCAATTTGAGAATTTGTAACATTTGAAAGTACATCTCTTCCATTTTTAACAATAGAGATACTTGTCTCATCGCAACTTGATTCTATGCCAAGTATTAAAATGTCTTTATTAGTCTTCAAAATTCAATTCCTTCTTTTCACCATCTTTACAAATTTTGACATTTGGAAATATTTTTTTTAAATCATTTTCATATATTTTGGGTTTTACTTCAGATGGTGAATAGTGAGTTAACCACATTTCTTTTGGATGCGTTTTAGTAGCTATTTCACATGCTTCTTTCATAGTCATATGAAGATATTTTTTTGCATTTTGTTCTTTATCTTCTTCACCATACATACCTTCACAAATAAATAAATCAGAATCATTTGCGAACTTATAAATATTATCACAAGGTCTTGTATCAGTTAGATAAGTAAGTTTTAATCCTTTTCTAACATCACCCATAACCATATTAGGTGTGTATTCAATCCCAGTTTCCTTATCTATACAATTTTCACCATGTTGTAATTTATTCCAAAATCTAAGAGGAACATTATTTGATTTTGCTTTATCAATTTTAAATTCTGGTAATCTATCATTATAAATATTAAAGCCAATACAATTAAGTTTATGTTTAAGCTTAAAATATTGTATTCTATATGGTTCTAAATAAAAAAAACCATCGTTTTCATCAAGTTCTATAAATTTAATTTCAAATGGTAATTCATTTGCAATAATTCGTAAAGAATTTACTACTTTTTCTACACCTTTTGGACCAGCAATTGTTATGGAATCTGTCCTATCACTATTCTTCATTTCAAGTAAAAGCCCTGGAAGTCCTGATATATGGTCAGCATGAAAATGAGTAAATAATATATAATCAATAGGCTTTGTTGGAAGTTCTGCTTTTTTTATAGCAAGTTGAGTTGCTTCACCACAGTCAATTAAAAGGCTTGAGCCATCGCATCTTAGCATAAGGCTTGTTAAATATCTATATAAAAGTGGCATCATGCCACCTGTTCCAAGTAAACAGACATCAAGCATTATAAACTCCTTTCAAAAATTAGTGCATCATCTATTGGATCTTTATAATAATTTTTTCTAATTGAAATTTGGTTAAAGTTATTTTTTATATAAAAACTAATAGCATTATTATTATTTGATCTTACTTCAATCATAATTTTTTTTGAATTATAACGTTTTGCAAGCTCTATAACCTTATTTAAAAGCATAGTGGCATAACCTTTTCGTTTATCATTATCTCTTACAAATATTTTAAATATATCAGTAAAATCATCAGAAATATGAAAAATTATATATCCTATTAAATCATCATCATTTGAAATTTCAAATATATTATCATTATTCTTTAATAAATAATTATCTTTCATCATATCTGATAATGTATTATAAGAATAAGCTTCGTTATGAAACTCATTTAATTCAATTTCAGAAATTAACTGTATGTGTTCAGTTTTTGCAAAATTAATATTAATCATATTACAAATTTGCTATTCTATCTCTTTCAGCTTTTGAAGCCATCATATAATTAGTAAATGGTACTTTTGATATTATACCTTTTGTATATGCAAGTGATGATGAAGATAAATCTGAAAATTTATAAATAATTTTATAATTGATTTTTAATTTACTTTTAAAATAACTTTTATAGTTTACTGCACCACTTCCCACAAGTAAAAACATAAAACTTTTATCAATAAAATAACTATTTAATTTATCACATAACTCATTAATAGTTATAATTGAGTCTTTTGATATTTTTTCTTTTGTATATCCATTATATAATGATATATATACCCTATCAACTCTTGCATCTATCATACTTAATATATAATGATTATTTTTATTAGTATCTTTTTCATTATTATTAGTTTCTTTATATATAAATCTATAAACATTTGTAGCAAGTGTATCAAGTGTATCAACATATTCAATTAATGTATTATATGGTTTTGATAAGCCTATTGCTGTTGCTATTCCTATTCTAATACCAGTAAATGAGCCTGGACCATTTGAAACTTTTATAATACTTATATCTTTCATATCAAGTTTTGATTTTTTTAATGCTTCATTTATGTTGTTAAACAAAGTTATTGAATGATTTAATCCATTATCTTGATTATTTTCATATAAAACTTTATTATCACTAACAATAGAAACACCACAAATATTACTTGTTGTTTCAATAGATAATATATTATTTATACAATTATTTTTTATCATAACATATTGATTTTTTATATTTTATAATATATTAATTTCCCTATAGTCATCTATATTATTTGTAGATTTTGATATTTTTAAAACTTTTATATTTTTTGGTAACAATTCATATGCTATTTTAGGCCACTCTATTATAACAATAGAGTTTTTATCATTTATATATTCTTCAAATCCAATATTTATTAATTCATCAATATTTTTTATACGATAAAGATCAAAATGGTATAATTTTTTTATTTTATCATGACTTAAATCATAAGTTTTTAATATTGTAAATGTTGGTGAAGTCATATTTTCCTTAATACCAAAAAATTTGCCCATTCCTTTAGCAATAACAGTTTTACCAACTCCTAACTCTCCTTCTAAACAATATATATCACCATTTTTAGACTTTTTAGCTAAATTATAAGCAAATTTCATAGTATCTTCAAAGTTATTTGAAATATAAACATTTTTAGTTGTTTTTTTCTTTTTGTTTTTCTCTTGCATATTTTATTCTTTTTGCTACAAATTCATAAAACTCATCTTTATTCTCATTAAATATTCTATTTGGCATTATTTGTCCATGTATAGCATCGTACATAACTACAATCATATTTTTATACTTTATGAAATCGTATACATTTTCATATAAAACTTCTGTAGTATCATCTGTGGATGATAATTTTATTTTATCATCTGTAAACTCCATAGTTATCACAACATTTTTTATTCTTTTAGCATGTAAAACTGACTTAATATATGTTAATATTGGCTGAATAACCGTGAATATAAGACAACAAATTATTAATAGTACTTGATATACAGTATTAAAAGTAAAAAAAGTTTTATTAATTATACTATAAATTGTGACTCCAAATGCTACTAATGTGAAAATAATATCAAACAAAAAAGTAATCCTACTTTTATTATAATTCATAGTAGAATTAAAAATATCTTTTTCATTAATTTTAAAAGTAAATTTATACATTGATATTTAATTAATAATTAGTCATTGTTTTGTACTTTTCTATCTGGACAACCAAGTTTAATCCATCTAAGATATGCGTTTATAAATAACTCTATTTTACCATCAAATACTGCATCTGTATTACTTGTTTCTTCACCGGTCCTTAAATCTTTAACCATTTTATATGGTTGCAAAACATAAGAACGAATTTGTGAACCAAATGCATTTTCTTTTACAACTCCTCTTATATCTGAAAGTTTTTCAGTTTGTTCTTTTTCTTTTATTAAATAGAGTTTAGCCTTTAGCATTTGTAAGGCTCTATTTTTATTTAAAAGTTGAGAACGTTCTTCTTGACATGCAACTACAGTATTTGTAGGTATATGAGTTATTCTTACTGCCGAAGAAGTTTTATTTACATGTTGTCCACCTGCACCGCTTGCTCTATAATAATCATATTTTAAATCTTCATCATTAATTTCAATATTTATATCATCTTTAATATCTGGCATAACATCAAGACTTACAAAAGAAGTTTGTCTCTTATTTTGTGCATTAAATGGTGAAAGTCTTACAAGTCTATGAACCCCCATTTCAGACTTTAAATATCCATATGCATAAAGTCCTTTTATTATAATAGATACCGATTTAATACCAGCTTCATCACCATCTAAATAATCAAGAATTGAAACTTGAAAGTTATGGTTGCTTGCATATTTATTATACATTCTAAATAACATTTGACAAAAATCACAACTTTCAGTACCACCACTTCCAGCATTTAATCTTAATATTGCATCTAATTTATCATATTCACCAGACAATAAAAGTGAAATTCTTACATCTTCAAGTTCTCTTATAAAATAATCATAATGATCTTTAATCTCTTTAAATAAATTTTTATCATTTTCAGCATTTGCAAGATTAATTAATTCATAAATATCATTATAATTATTTTTTAATTTATTATATGAATCTATAGAATCAGTAATTTCTTTTAATTCTTTTGAAATTTCATTTGCCTTTTTTACATCATCCCAAAAATTATTTTCTTCCATCAAGTGATTTATTTCTATTATTCTATTATTCTTTTTATCTATTTCAAGAGAATTATAAATTTCATCCAATATACTTTCTTTTGATAATAATTCAGTTTTTAAATTATCCAGTTCTATCATTAAGCATTTTTACCACAACAATTCTTATACTTTTTACCACTGCCACAAGGACAAGGATCATTTGGATATACTTTTTTACTATTATTTACCTTTGGACCTCTTGTAACTTCATCAGATCTATTAGTTCCTATAGGTTTAGCAACTTCTTTTCTTTCTACTTTTTCAGCAATTTTTAAATGATAGATAATTTTGATAGTATCTTCTTTTATAGCAGATACAAGCGCATCAAACATTTCATAAGCAGCAATTTTATATTCAACAAGAGGATCTTTATGTCCAAAGGCTTGTAAATTTATTCCTTGTCTAAGTACATCCATATCATCTATATGATTCATCCACTTTGTATCTATAACTCTTAGTAATACTACTCTTTCTATTTCTCGTGCTTGTTCATTATCAGGGAACAATTCTTTCTCTCTATCATCATAAAGTTTTAATGCCAATTCATAAAACTTATCTATCATAGTAGTAATATCATAATTCAAAAATTCGCTCGTGTTAATTTCTTTGATAGGAATAATTTGAAAAATTGAGTCATATATTGATGTTAATTTTTCTATATTAAATGGATTAGAGTAATTAATATTCACAATGTTTGTAATAACATCTTTAATCATCTTTAATATTAAATTATGTAAATTTTCACCATTTAAAACCTTATTTCTTTCTTCGTAAATAACTTCTCTTTGCTCATTATTGATATCATCATATTTTAAGAGATTTTCTCTTATACTAAAGTTGTTATTTTCTATTCTTTTCTGTGCTTTTTCAATAGCATTGGTAAGCATCTTATGCTCAATTTGTTCACCATCAGCGACACCAATAGAATTAAAAAGATTTATAAGATTTTCTGAACCAAAAAGTCTCATCAAATCATCTTCAAGCGATATATAAAATCTTGATTCGCCAGGATCTCCTTGACGTCCACTTCTACCTCTTAACTGATTATCAATTCTTCTTGATTCATGTCTTTCAGTACCAATTATTTTAAGTCCTCCTAAAGCTCTTGTTTCATCAGTAAGTTTAATATCAGTACCACGACCAGCCATATTTGTAGCAATAGTTACCATACCTTTTAGTCCAGCATCTGCAACAATTTGTGCTTCTCTTTCATGTTGTTTAGCATTTAAAACATTATGAGGTATACCAATTTTTCTAAGAGCATCTGAAAGCATTTCTGATGTGTCAATATTAATTGTACCCACAAGGACAGGTTGACCAGTCTTATAAGTTTCAGCTATTTCATTTACAACAGCATTAAATTTTTCTCGTTTAGTTTTATAAACTGCATCATTATGGTCAACTCTTTTAACAGGTACATTGGTAGGTATAACTATAACATCCATTCCATATATTGTTCTAAATTCTTTTTCTTCTGTTTGTGCAGTACCTGTCATACCTGCTTTTTTAGTAAATTTATTAAAAAAGTTTTGGAATGTAATAGTCGCCAAAGTTTTTGACTCTCTTTTAATTTTTACATGTTCTTTTGCTTCTATAGCTTGATGAAGACCATCACTATACCTTCTACCTGGCATAAGACGACCAGTAAATTCATCAACTATTATAATCTCATCATCTTTAACTATATAATCTTTATCTCTATGCATTAGATTATGAGCACGAAGAGATAGTATTACATTATGTTGAATATCAATATTATTTGGACTTGATAAATTATCAATACCAAAGAATTGTTCTACTTTATGTATACCTTGCTCAGTTAAAATAACTTGTTTATCTTTTTCATTTACAACATAATCACCATCTTCCTCTTGTGTCTCTCCCATAATTACATCTAATTTATTTAATTCTGGTCTATATGTTCCTTTTATAAGTTGTTTAGATAAAATATCACAAGTTTCATATAATTTTGTTGATTTTGATGATTGGCCAGAAATGATAAGTGGTGTTCTTGCTTCATCTATAAGAACAGAGTCAACCTCATCAATTATACAATAATTTAAACCTCTTAAAACTTGTTGGTTCTTATATATAGCCATATTATCACGAAGATAATCAAAACCTAATTCATTATTTGTAACATATGTAATATCTGCATTGTAGGCATTTTGTCTTGCAGTTGCATCCATTTCATTTAAAACAACTTCACATGATTGTCCTAAAAATCTATGGACTTCACCCATCCATTCACAGTCTCTTTTTGCAAGATATTCATTTACAGTAACAATACATACACCTTTACCAAGAAGTGAAACAAGATAAGCTGGACAAGTAGATACAAGAGTCTTACCTTCTCCTGTTTTCATCTCAGCTATTCTACCTTGGTATAATATTATACCACCTATTAATTGAACTTCATAATGTTCAAGTCCAATAACTCTTCTACTTGCTTCTCTTACAGTAGCAAATGCTTCTGGTAAAATATCATCAAGAGTTTCACCATTTTTAATTCTTTCCTTAAACTCAACAGTCTTATGTTTCAATTCATTATCACTTAATTTAATAAACTCATCCCTTAAAGATAAGATTTTTTTAACATAAGGCATAACAAGTTTAACTTCTCTATCAGAATGTGTGCCAAAAATTTTATCAATAATCTTACTCATTATTATCCAAAAACCTTCTTATAATCGTTTACAAATTTTTCTATTCCTTGATCAGTTAATGGATGTTTAATCATTTGCATAATTACTTTATAAGGAATAGTTGCTATATCAGCTCCAGCTTTAGCACATTCTACTACATGCATAGGATGCCTAATTGAAGCAGCAATAATTTCTGTCTTTATATCATAATTAGTAAATACATCTACTATATCATATATAAGTTGAAGTCCATCTTCAGAAATATCATCAAGCCTTCCTACAAATGGTGATACATATGTTGCACCTGCTTTTGCAGCAAGTAGTGCTTGATTTACAGAAAATATAAGTGTCACATTAGTTTTTATACCTAATTTTGTTAGTTCTTTAACTGCTATAAGACCATCTTTAGTCATAGGAATCTTTACAACCATATTTTTATGGAATTTAGCTATTTCTTTTCCTTCTGCAACCATATCTTCCCATTTTGTTGTAGTTGCTTTGATTTCTCCACTTATTGGTCCATCAACAAGAGCACATATTTCGCCTATTACATCTTCAAGTTTTTTCCCTTCCTTTGCAATAAGTGATGGATTAGTTGTAACGCCATCTATAACACCCAGTATTGCTGCATCTCTAATTTCATCAATATTTGCTGTGTCAATAAAAATTTTCATATATACTCCTCCTTAAAAATTATTTACTTCCTAATACATTTCTAATTGAATGTGGTGTTCTATAGTCCCAGTTATTAATCTTTATACCAGATTTTGTATTTGCAGCATGAACTATTTGATTATTTCCAATATATATAGCAACGTGATCTATGACTCCTTTACTATTAGCATAGAAAATTAAATCACCAACTTTTTTATTACCAGAAGATACAGCAGTTCCTACTTTTGCTTGATCTCTTGAAGTTCTTGGGAGTTTAACACCATAAATCTTAAATATCTGTTGCACAAATCCTGAACAATCTACACCTGATCCAAGTGTTGTACCACCCCATACATATCTTCCACCAATATATTTTAAAGCAGTATTCTTAAGATTAGTTCTAAGTGTTGTAGGTCCTTTTGTAGCAGGGAAAAATTCTACAGCTTGTTCCAGCGCATATCTTACTTCTACATAATTGTTTGAAGTAGATATATAACCTTTATCAGAATCTTCATCAATTTCAATCTCTACCCAACCATCTAATTGATTAGTAACTATGTATGTTTCTTCTCTTCTAATAGTGGTCCACTGTTTATATTTTGTTCCAGGTCCATTTCTAACTTTTAAAGCAGCTATTTTAATTATGGCTCTTAAATCAGCATATTGAAGTGCCAAATCTTCTGCTCTTTTTCCAGTAGCCAAATATTTTTTAGTAACATATCCTGTCACTTTGCCTGATTTAATTTTATAAAAATCGCCACTTTCACCTAATATTTCACAACCAGCCTTACCTGGCAATTTACCAATTATAGTTCCATTTGATTTTGCAGTTTTTCTAACATTTATATAATCTCTTGCCGTTGATACACCAATATTATCATAATAATTTAATACATCTGATTTTAAATCTTGAGTTCTTGCTTCAGATAAACAAAATCTAATATCAAGATATCTACTATCTGCACTTATATATGCAGATTGCACGTCTTCTAAATTATCTGCTTGCACTTTTGCCCAATCATTTTCTAAAGATATTAATTTATATCTTTCACCTTTATATGTAGTACCAATTACATTATCAGAATCAGTGTTTGGTTCAGATCTCATTCTCAATTTATCAACTAATACTATTGCACGAACTGCAGCATTTTTTTTAGCTTCTTCTCTTGCAATATCACCTGTCATAACAAATTGCTTTGCAACATAACCAGTCATACCACCAGATTTTACTTTACAGTAGATACTATTGTTTTTAATATCCCATTCAAGTATATCAAGTGCATCACCATTGTTCATAAGTCCAATTATACTTCTTGTATTTTTTTCATCAGGTTCAGATCTAAAATTTATATAACCATTACATTTAATAATCCCAAGGTTGTTATAAGAATCTAATATACTATTGACACTGGAATTATTGATTTTATCAAGATAATTGTCTATAAGATTATAATAATACTCATCTTCATGTTTTATATTATAAATATTCTTAGAAGTAGAATTATTATTATCATTATTAAAACTTGAAAAAAAATTTTTAATTAAAATAAATAAATAAATACCAATAATCAATATTACAGCATAATATATTAAAACATGAATATTAATATTATTTTTCCTTCTATGCTTCAATGTTTTATTTTTCAAAATTTTTTTAAATTCAGTATCCATTTATTTAATTAAACAAATAATAATATTAAATTCTTCCTTTACCTATATACGAAATAACTAAACATTTTTCACCAGTATGGCAACCAATTAAAGCACCAATATTTGATATATTATCATTATTTAATATAATACTTGGAAATTTTTTTTTTTTTTTATTTAACATTTTAATTGCATTTTCATAGCAATTAGAATTTGAAATAAAAATCTTATCATTATCACATATATTTTGTTCCATTATTGATAATAAGTCATTCATTGCATTGTCTAATCCACGTGATTTTTTTATAGTTTCAAGTTTTCCATCACTTGTAACATGAAGTATAGGAACAATATTTAAAAATTTACCTATCCCTCCTGCAACTTTTGATAATCTACCTCCTTTTATGAGTTGATCAAGATTTTCAACTATAAATAGAAGATTAATATTTTGAACTATACTTTCAGCATATTCAAAAGTTTTATCTATATCATTACCTTCTTGTTTATAATCATATATTTTATCAAGAAGTAATCCAATTCCACATGACCCAGTTTTAGAATCTACAATGTATACTTTTGCATCGCTATATTTATCTTCTATCATTGATTTTGCAATTAAAGCAGAATTAACTGCACCTGATAAACCTGAAGATAATTCAACATGTAATATATCATTGCCTTGTTCTATAAGTTTTGACCAAAGCGCTACGTATTGTTCTGGATCTGGTTGAGATGTTTTAGCAGTACAAGTTTTAATTTTATTGTAAAACTCATCGACAGTATGAGTAGTATAAAAATCATCCATAAATTTTTCATCATCAAGAAAATAATAAAAACCAATATAATACATCTTATGCTTTCTTAAGTAATACTGGTTCATATCACATGGAGTTGTACATGTTATTATAAAATCTTTCATAATTTTATCCCTCAATTTTTTTGATATCGGCACCTAAATCAATTAATTTGTTGACAAAATCTTCATATCCTCTTTCAACATATTCTATTTTGTCAATTTCAGATTGACCTTTTGCTGCAAGACAAGCTAACACAAGTGCTGCTCCTGCCCTTAAATCTGGTGCAACTATTTTTCTACCTTCTAACTCTTTTACACCATCAACTATCAATGTTGTATTATCAATAGTTATAGTTGCTCCCATTTTCTTTACTTCTTCAACATATTTAAACCTATTTTCAAAGATTGATTCTTCTATTTTACTTCTTCCATTTGCCAATGTTAGTGTACAAGTAAATTGTGGTTGCATATCAGTAGGAAATCCTGGGTATGGCATAGTTTTTATAGATGTTGGGAGTATAATTTCTGATCCTATAACTCTTATTGCTTCATCATATGCAATTACTTGATTACCAACATCAATTAATTTTGCAGAAATTGATTCAATGTGTTTTGGAATTATATTTTTTATAGTTATATCACCTTTTGTAATTGTAGCAAGCACCATATATGTACCAGCCTCAATTTGATCTGGAATTACTGAGTATTTAGTTCCATGTAATTTTTTAACACCTTTTATTCGTATTGTATCAGTTCCTGCACCTTTTATATTTGCTCCCATTGAGTTTAAAAAATTTGCAATATCAACAACATGTGGTTCTTTTGCAGCATTTTCAATAAATGTTACTCCTTGGCTTAAAACAGCTGCAAGCATAATATTTACAGTCGCACCAACTGATACAGTATCAAGATATATATTAGCTCCGATTAAATTATTTGCTTCAGTAATAATATAGCCATCTTCTTCATAAGCATTTGCACCAAGTGCTAAAAAACCTTTAAGATGTAGATTTATAGGTCTAAGTCCTATATTACATCCACCTGGGAAAATTACTTTAGATTTATGATGACGAGCCAAGAGTGCTCCAACAAAATAATACGTAGCTCTCATTTTTCCTAAATCTTTATCGGAAAGCTCCGTTAAATTTGCATTCTTTGAATTAATTTTTACTGTGTTTCGGTCAATTCTTGTAACTTCTGCACCTAATACTTTTATTGCTTCAAGCATAACATTAATATCCCAAACATCTGGAATATTCTCAATTAGTACATCTTCATCAGTCATAATAGATGCTGCAAGAATACCTACTGCGGCATTTTTAGCACCAGAGATTTTTACTTCTCCAACTAATTTTTTACCACCATTTATAATATATTTTGACATATACTCAAAAATAACAAACCTATACAATTTCATTGATAGATTTGTATAAACAATATATATAATATTTTATAATATATTTGCTAATTTGTAAAGAAAAATTATATGCAAAACAAACATATTTTATTCATTTTGAAAATTCACATCCACAGTAGTTTTGTCTATAAAGACCGAACTTCTTTGACAAATTAATAGAGTCTAAAAAACCGTTCTCTTTTTTAAAATCACTTGGTAGATATTTTAAATATTCACTATTTAAACAAATATTTTCACCAATTTCTTCAATTAACTTAGCATTTTTATGTGGGGAAATACTAAGAGTTGTACATAAATAATTAATACTGTTTGTAAGATTATTTTTATTTATATAATCTATTGCAACATCATATGACTTATTAAGTCTAAATTCAAAGCATTTTGTACACCTATCTCCACCTTCTTTACAATGTTCATAACCACGAACATAATCTAAAAAATCTTCATGACAATAAATATCATAAATAATTTTGATGTTATATTTATTTATTTCAAGTACTTTTTTTAACTGTAAAAGTCTTAAATTAAATTCATCTATTGTATCAATATTTGAATTAAAAAAAATAATGTAAATATTAAAAAAATCATTAAGTCTTTTTAATACAGCTGTACTACAAGGGCCACAGCATACATGTAAAAAAAGATTAGGTTTAATATTTTTATTAATACAAGTTAATATATTATTCAATTTTTGATTTAAACTTAATTCCATAATGACAAAAACGAAATAAAGAAAAATGCTAAATTTATAAAGAAGAAAAACAAATATGAAACTTTAAAACTAATCTTTTTTTTATAATTTCTGGTTAAATCATAACTGTATAATATATAATAAAGAAATGTTAATATAGAATATATCATAAGTAAAAAAAATATTAATGGTATTATACCTTTATTGTTATCTATATCAATTAAAAAAGTAATAAAACAAGCTATCATTAAAAAAACAGTTACAATGATAGTAATTAAATTATAAAATTTATTTTTCTCACTACCTCTTAATTTCATAAAAAGAATTTTGTCTCATTATTTCATAACAAATTGCAGTGGCAGCAATTGAAACATTTAATGATTCAATTTTCCCACACATTGGAATATATATTTTTTTATCTGAACTATCTATAATTTCTTTGCATATGCCATTTGCTTCATTGCCAAGTACTATAATATTTTTATTGTTATATGATATATCTGAATACTTAACTGACGATTTATCTAAAACTGTAGCATATATATTATAAGAATATGACTTTAATAAACTAATATCACTCATTATATTTTTTGAAATATATATATTAGTTCTAAATATTGAACTCATACATGACCTTATTACTTTTGTATTATAAATATCACAACAATTATTAGCAAGGATAATAAGCGATATATTTGAAGCCTCAGATAATCTAATTATTGTCCCAAGGTTTCCTGGGTCATTTACATTATCAAGTAGTAAACAATTATCAATATTCTTTAAAATATCATCATTTAAATTATTTATTAGATTATATTTAACAAGTGCTATAATTCCTTGAGAGTTAACTGTATCTTTTATTTTGTCAAATACTTGATTCGATAATACATAAATCTTATCATTGTCAAATTTATTTATTAAATTCATATAATAATCTACTTTATCTTTTACAACAAATAATTTATCAATAAGATTTATAGGACTATCACTTATAATTCTTTCGCCTTCAACATAAAATAAAGACTTATCTCTTCTAAATTTAGATTGTTCCCTGATTTTAACTAAGTCTTTTATAATCTCATTATTTTTTGAATTTATTTCTATCATTAATTTAAATTAATTGATATTTCTGAATCATTTGGCATCTTAAAATTGTAATTTGAATTTAAACAAGGTAAGCCAATATCTGGTGAATCTGCAGTAGCTGTTCTTTTATAATTAGCCTTATAAAATCTACTAAAAAATATATTTATACAGTTTTTTACATATTCTTCACTATAAATATTATTATTATCACCATTATATACAAAAGTCCTTAATGCTAAATCAAATAACTTTTCTATATCGTAATGATATTGCAAATAATTATAGAGAATAAAATCATGAATCTCATAACTACCTAATATCTCTTCTGTTTTTTGAACAAGTATTCCATTTTCAGTAGGGAGAAGTTCAGGACTTATTGGCATATGTAATATATTTTTAATTGTATTTGCTAATAATATATTATTTTTGAATTTAATATTTTCATCTGCTATTGAATTTAAAATATATTTAATAAGAGTTTTAGGTACAGATGCATTGACATTGTACATACTTATTTGATCTCCATTGTATGTAGAAAAACCAAGTGCAATTTCAGATAAATCTCCTGTTCCTACAACTATACCACTTATCTCATTTGCAACATCCATCAAAATTTGCGTTCTTTCTCTTGCTTGTGCATTTTCAAATGTAATATTAGTATTATTAATATTATGATTTATATCGTTAAAATGAACATTCATTGCATTTGTTATATTAACAACATTCATTTTAACATTTAATGATTTTAATAAATCTGCTGTATAATTATTAGTAGTTTCTGTAGTGCCAAAACCTGGCATAGAATATGCATGTATATTCTCATTACTTAAAGATAAAAACTCAATAGTTTTTTTACATATCAATAATGCCAGCGTAGAATCAAGACCTCCACTAACACCCAAAACAATATTTTTGCAACCAATTGCATTCATTCTTTTAGCAAGTGCAACTGACAAAATATTTATGATATGTAAACTATATTTATATGGATTTACATTCTTTTTTATAAATGGTGTCTTATCAAAGTCTCTAAATAATTTATTTGATAATTGATTATTAATATAATTATTATACTTAAATTCAATAATTTTATAGTTATTATTTTTAATAGTATCTTCATTTGAAAAATTTGATTTATCAAGATCAATATCAGAAATTAAAATATGATTAGTAATTATATCATTTTTTGAAATTAAATTTCCGTGTTCAAATATCATTGATCTACCAAAATATGAATACCGTACAGATGATTCAGATGGTCCTGGAGATGATGTCAAAACAGTACTATGAGTGTTTAAAGAAAAATTTTTAATATTATTAATTTCATTATCAACATAGACTGTTTCTGGAATAGATTGTATATTTATATAAATATCAGAATTAATTAAATTCTCAGTATCTAATGAAAATAATACAGAAAAATTAAAATTTTCACATTTAAATAATAAATTATTTGAAAATGGAAAATTATATTCTATATTTCTTTCTTTATCATATAATTTAACATTATCAATATTATTTTTTAAAACTGAAAAGAATTCCTTGTTTTCATTGTTTTTAAAATTGTTTTTAGGTACAAACCCTAAAATATCTCCTGATTTAATTATTGCTGCAACTTCATAAACACTTTTATTATACAAAAAAGGGAATGAAACAACTATTATAATATCAAGTTCAGAAGAAAAAGTAAGTAAATTAAACAATGAATCAAGAGAACTGTTTAATAAATTATTATCATAATATAAAGACTCTAAATTAAGACCAGTCAAACTCAACTCTGGTAATACACAAATTTTTGAATTTAGTGTATTTGCTTTTCGTATGTCATCTTTAATTTCATCCAAATTATATGTTGGGTTTCCAACTTTAATATTTGGCATTATAGATGCAACTCTTAAATAGCCTTTCATATTTTTACCTCAATATTATTATATGTAATTATATCATAATTTTAAACAAAAAAAAAGGTCGCACTTTGCGACCAATCATTATTTTCTTAAATTCAACTTCTTAATCAAGTCTCTATAAGATTCAAGATTAGTAGTCTCAAGATACTTAAGCAGTTGTTTTCTCTTACCTACCATCATAAGAAGTCCACGATTACTATGGAAATCTTTAGGATTTTTAGCAAGATGAGCATTTAATTCAGATATTCTCTCTGTAAGTAATGCAACTTGCACTTCAGTAGAACCAGTATCTTTTGAATCTTTACCAAATTTGCCTACTATCTCGGCTTTTTTTTCTTTTGTAAGCATATTTCCTCCTATATATTAATTAGTCGTAACCCACAGCAATCGTATATAGGATTTTGTCGATAGCCATAGGAAACGCCTTTTTATTATAACATATTTTAAATAAAAGTCAATGATATAGTATTACATATAATCAAAAACTGTATTTTGGTCACTTTCTTTAAGACCATCAAGAAGACCAAGGTTTTTCATAACTTCTATAATAGTTGTATTAACTTTTGTTCTATCTCTAAAGTTCTCTATAGAACTATATTCACCTTTTCTACCTTCGATTTCACATTTCATAGCAGTACTCTTTTCAGATAATGGCACATTATCATCATAATCAATGTCTGTATCTTTTGTACCTATACCTGGTATTGAATCAAAAGATGGCATAATCTTTCCATCACTTACTATAAAATCACTTCTCTTCGCCTTATATATATCAAGTGGACAAAATTCAATACCTCTTGCTTGCATTTCTTCAATTACTCTATATACCATATATAAATCAAATAAATTCTTTGCAGACATACTTGAGTATTTTGAAGTAAGTATTTTTTCTATATCAATATTATCTTTTACTTCTGAATTATCTTCAACTTCTATATCAACATCTTTATTATTACTCATGCCAGCATATTCTTTTTCATTATTTTCAATTTGATTCTTAAACTTAGCATCATTACTCTTTTCATTTATGATTTTTTTTATTTTAGCTATATGATAAGTAATATCTTCTTTTGATTGCATAATATACTTATAGTCTATTCCATCTTTTTTTATAGAAAAATAAGTAGCATAATACTCTTTAGGGAAGTGAACTTTGTAATATGCGATGCGAAGTGAAGCCAAAACATATGCAGCAGCATGTGCTTTAGGGAACATATATTTTATCTTTTTGCAACATTCTATATACCAGTCTGGAACATTATGTTTTTTCATTTCTTCAATCCATTCAGATTCCAGTCCTTTCCCTTTACGAACTTTTTCCATAATATTAAATGCAAGACCTTTATCTAATCCTTTTTCTATTAGATAAATCATTATATCATCTCTACAACATATTGCAGTACTAAGAGTACAGTCACCATTTTTTATTAAATTTTGCACATTCCCTTGCCATACATCTGTACCATGCGCAAGACCAGCTATTCTTATAAGATCTGCTACAGTTTTTGGTTTAGCTTCCTCACACATTCTCATAGCAAAATCTGTTCCAAATTCTGGAAGTGTAAGACACCCAAGTTTCGTTCCACTAATATCTTCTGATTTAATGCCTAATGCCTCTGGACTTTCAAAAAGACTTAATACTTCTTTTTCATAAAAAGGAACTGTCATATAATCGACTCCAGTAATTTCGGTTAGTTTTTTAAGCATAAGTGGAGCTTCATGACCCAGTAAGTCAAGTTTTAATAAATTAGAATCAATTTTATGATAATCAAAGTGTGTAGTTATATCATTACCATTTTTTGATGTAGCAAGTTGTATAGGAGTAAATGAATATACTTCTTCACCTTTTGGTAAAACCACCATTCCTCCTGGATGCTGACTTGTATTATTCTTACAATCAAGTATCTTTTTTGAAAAGTAATTGATTTGTTCATTACTAAGCTGTTTTTTTTCAATGTCAGCATATTTTTTTACATACCCAAAAGCTGTTTTTTCAGCAACTGTTCCAACAGTACCAGCTTTAAAAGTATTCTCTGCACCAAACATTTCAATAGTTTTTTTATGAACACTTGATTGAAAAACAGAACAAAAATTAAGATCAATATCTGGTTCTTTTTGTGCTTTTTCATCACCAGGTATGCCTAAAAATGTTTCAAATGGTATATTTACACCATCTTTTATCATTTTTATATTACAATTAGGACATAATTTATCTGGCATATCAAATCCAGTGTCATTCAAATATTTATTAGTTTCCTCTGTATCATATATAATTTTATGACATCTTGGACAAGTATAGTATGGTTTTAATGGATTTACTTCTGTAATTCCAAGCATTGTTGCAGCAAGACTCGAACCGACTGGGCCTCTTGAACCTACTGGATATCCATTTTCTCTGGAATAATCAATTAATTTTTTAGCCGCAATATACATAACAGAATATCCATTATCAATAATATATTTTAATTCATTATCTAATCTATGTTTAATTTCTGGTAATTCATTATCGGCAAATATTTTTTTGTAATTAGTAAGACAAGTATTCACTAATTCATCATCACTACCTTCTATATGTGGTGGACATTTATCTTTTCTAAGTGGTGCAATATTTTCAATCATTTTACTAATCAAATTTGTATTTTTAATAACAACTTCTCTTGCTTTTTCAACTCCAAGATATGAAAATTCATCAAGCATCTCTTTTGTTGTTCTAAAATATAATTCTTCTCTATCAGAACTTTCTGCACTTTCGCTAATTTCTGTTTTTAATTTACCATTTGCATCATAATTAGTTTTTTTATACATTGTTCCATATCTTAAAATTGTTCTATA
Organism: uncultured Eubacteriales bacterium; assembly: GCA_902803205.1. Lineage (GTDB taxonomy): Bacteria > Bacillota > Clostridia > Lachnospirales > Lachnospiraceae > UBA3633. The sequence continues at coordinate 22,724 of CADCOW010000070.1, forward strand.
CAATTTATCATTTTTCTCAACATAATGACAATCACAAGTTGCTACTACTGGTTTATCTATTTTTTCACCTATTTCTACTACTTTTTTATTTAAGTTTTCAAGATCGGTTAATGTTTTAAAATTTTCTTTATCTTTCTGCAATAAAAAAGAATTATTAAGTGTAGGTTGAATCTCAAGATAATCATAATATGATGCAATCTCTTTTAATCTTTCATCACTTGCTCCATTTTTTATAGCATCCATAAACTCTCCAAGAATGCATGCAGAGCCAATTATTATTCCTTCTCTATATTTATTTATAAGAGATCTTGGCATTCTTGGTCTTTTATTATAAGAATATTTTACATTTGAGTCGGAAACTAATTTATAAAGATTTACTCTTCCAACATCATTTTTGGCAAGTAAAATTATATGATAATATGGTTGTCTCATAATATAATCATCACTAATTGTAAGAACATCTTTTAAATTCAATAAATTAGAAACCTTATAATCTTTTATTAATATCTCTCTTATTGATATAAATATATTTTCTAATAAAATAATTTTATCATGTGAATATAATGGGAGTTTTGTTTCATCTTTTTTTCTATTTGTGACACCATCTATTTTAATTTTTAATTCTTTTGCTATAGCTACAAGGTCACTTCTTTTTAAATTCTTAAGGATCATCCTTGAAAGTTGTACAAGACTTATTGTGTCAACATTATTATTAATTTCATAAGAATTTAATATGTCAGAAAGTAAAAAGTTTTTATCAAAACTTGAAGTTACAAGTACAGAATCAGCAATAAAATTTCTAAATTTATTTAATACAATTTTTATTTCTTCAGCATTTTTAATATCGCTCTCTTTTATACCAGTATTATCTCTAATATCAATAGTAAGTGGCTTTTTAGTATATACAAATTCAGTAAAATATTCTCTTGAATTATCTTTTTTTAATTTTACAGCCTCAATTTTTATTAGTCTATCATTTTTTTTATTCTTTCCAGTAAAAACTAACTCATATATTACAAAATCATCATTTATATCATAAGATCTGTTTGAAGATTTAAAATCTTTGTTAATATAATAATCATTGTAATCATCTACAAGATATCCTTCAACACCATATATTAATTTAAAATTTTGATTATATCTTGGTCTTTTACTATTTATCAAATACTCATATGCATCAGCAAGTGCATTCACACAGCCATGATCAGTTATAGCCATAGCACTCATACCAAATTTTGTAGCCGTGTCAATATAAGCCTTTACCTCTCCTACACCATCCTGCATGCTTGATTTTGTATGTAAATGAAGTTCAACTCTTTTTTCTATTTCTTCATCAGTTCTATCCGTTATAAATATATTATGATAATCTTCATCAGTAATTTTTCCAAATTCAATAACTTCTCTCTCTCCAACTTCTTCTATATATGAGATACCAATAGGTCCAAAAACCATAGCCTTTGAGTAGATAGCATCATATTTTACACTTCCACAAACTTTTATCTCTTTGCCAATTACAAATCGACGATTAAAGTACTCTTCTTCTTCTACTTCACCAAAGAACTTAATTTCAATACATGCTTCACCATCATAAATAAATACACTAAAAAGTTTTCTTCCATTTTTAGTATTATTTGATTTTAAATTATATATTATCCCTTTTGTTTCAACATTATCGCTGTCACTATCAATATTTGTAATAGTTAAATATCTTGATTTAATTTTTGATTTCTCTCCATATAAATAAGTGCCACTTTCATTTATATGTTTCTTTTTGTTTTTATTTGTTTTAGAAATTGTAATTGATTTATTTATATTTTCTGTATTTTCACTTATTGAGGTTTCATTATTATGTAAAATATTCTCATTTGATATTTGACCTTCAGTGTATTCATTATTTAACTTTTCATTTTTAATTAGTCTATTAAACTTTTTATTTAAACTCAATGTATCATTTAAATCTGAATTTTCAACATACTTTACATTAATCTTTAAAATTCTATTGTATCTATTTAAAAATAATTTGTTTAAAATATCAATTAATTCATTTTCATCTTGTTTAAAAATATCGGATTTTATAAAAGTTATTTCCATAGTTTCATCATCTACAAATTTAACATTATCATTTCTAAAAAATGCACCATAAATAACTTTTTTATCTATAAGTTCATTAAACAAATCTTTTCTTATTTCTTCATATATTGCTTTACAAGTGTATTTATCATCTAATACATATTTTAAATTAAATTTAATTGGATTAATGAAGTTATGATTTTCTTTCATTATATTATTTATATTTATATCAAAAAGTTGAGATGCAACATCATTTTCTGCATCTATGATTATATCTCTGCTAATTAAATTGTATGACACAAGATTGAAATTTAAACAATTATTTGCATTAAAATGTTTTATGCTTTCAACTTCAACATCTTTAAAATATCTTTCAACATTATTATTTAATTTTACTTTTAATGTTTCAACAAATTTTTTCATTTTAATTAAATAAGTTTCCTGAAAATAATTTATAAATATCCATACCAAATATCCACATCATAAATACAAGTAATAGAATCATAGTTATTGCATTAGCAGTATTTTCCAAATCTTTATTTAATGGTCGACCTAATATCATCTCTATTGATGCAAATACTATTCTTCCACCATCAAGAGCTGGTATAGGTAACAAATTCATCACACCAAGATTAGCAGATATTAAAACAATCATAGTGATAAGCGTATAAATCATAGACATAAAGCTGAACTTTTGAGCTTCACTTATAGCATTACCCATAACAGCGACTGTACCAACTGGTCCTGAAACATCTTTTGCACCTAATTTTCCTCTTATAAGAAGCCTTAAACTCATAATTGTTGTCTTTATATAAAAATAAAACTCTTTAAATGCATATTTAGATGTTTCAATAATACCTTTAGGCTTTTTATACATATCTTCAAATGTAATGCCAATAATTGCTCTATTTTCTTCTTCAACATATTTTGGCAAAACACTTGTTTTAAGTACTTTACCATTTCTTTTTAAAGTTATAACAATTGGATAATTATATTTTATTAAATCATCATTGTTTAATTGCATAAATAAAGCAATGTCTCTATAACATATTATATCTTCTTTCTCACCTGGAATTTCAAATCCTATAATTTCATCTCCTTTTTGAAGCGCAAATGGTGTGGCACTTGATGCAGAACTATTTTCAGATACACTTGAAATTATTGGCACATCAAACCCTATGTTTGAAACTAAAATAAATGATAATAAAAATGCAAGCAAAAAATTCATAAATGGCCCAGCAAGAGCAATTACAAATTTTTTAATTGGAGATATAACTTGAAAATTGTTATACTTGATTTCTTCCTCTGTAAATTTTACACCTTCAAAATCATAGATGCCATTTTCATCAACTTTTACACCTTCTACATGTGTAAAATCTCCACTACCAGAATCATCTTCTCCAATCATCGCACAACTTCCACCTATAGGAAAAGCTTTCAAACTATATCTTGTATTATTAATTACTTTAGATATAATTCTTGGTCCCATTCCAATAGAAAATTCTCTTACTGGAACTTTAAAAAATTTAGCCATTAAAAAATGACCAAATTCATGTACTGTTATAATTAGTCCTAAGACTAATATTGCTAATATTATACTCATAAATATATTATACAAAATTTTAATACTTCTATCAACTATTTACATAATTTGTTCATAAATAATAAAAACATAATATTTATATTGCAAAATACCATATAATAATGTAAAATATTCATATGTATGCAATCGCATGTATAGATAAAAATTATGGAATAGGTAAAAATGGTAATCTTCTCATATCAATCCCAGATGATATGAGATTTTTTAGAGAAACTACCAAAGATTCAGTTGTAATTATGGGAAGAAAAACTCTATTCAGTTTTAAAAACAAAGAGCCACTTAAAAATAGAATAAATGTAGTTTTTACACATAATCTTGAATTAAAGAATAATTATAAAAATTTTGATAATATTTATTTTATAAGTAATAAATCTGAACTAAATGATATATTATTAAAATATAGTGATAAAAAAGCATTTATTATTGGCGGTGAAAAAATTTATAATGATTTTATAGATTTATGTGATACAGTATATATTACAAGAATTGATAAAGAATTTGATGCTGACTCTTATTTCCCTAATCTTTTAGAGCATGGATTTAAAATTACATTTTCTTCAGAAACGAAAATATACGAAAACATAAACTATAAATTCATTACATATCAAAAGATATAATATCAAATAAAAAAATTGAGGAAATTTTATGACTGTTGAAAATCAAGGATTTAATTTTAAAAAAAATGGAATAAAAATAATACTAATTATTCTTGGTATTATATTGTATTCTTTGGGATTAAAATGGTTTATATATCCAAGTAATATTTTACCATCTGGATTCACAGGTACAGCTGTGCTATTACAAAAAATTCTTGAAAATAATTTTAATATTATATTACCTATTACTGTGTTAAATGTAGGATTTAATATTATACCTACTATAATAGCCTTTAAATATCTTGGTAAAAGATTTACTATAATTTCTTTTATAATTTTGTTTTCTTTTTCACTTATGGCAGACTATATACCTACCATAGAACTTACAAAAGACCCTTTAGTTTCTGCTATATTTGGTGGATTACTTTGTGGTTTTGGTGCTTCACTTTTCTTTAGATGTGGTGTATCAAGTGCTGGATTTGATTTTATTGCAATGACAATATCAACTAAATTTCATGTTCAAGCATTTGGCTATGTGTTAATATATAATATTTGCTTAATAATTGTGCAAGGTATATTATTTGGTTGGCAATATTCATTTTATTCAATTATATGCCAATATGTATGTACTCAAGCGATTAATACAAGTTATAGGCACTACGAAGCAATAACAATATTTATAATATCAAATAAAGCTGATGAAATTGCAAATGCTATTATTAAAAATACAAGGCACTCATCTACAAAATTTGATGGAATGGGTTGCTATACAAAGAATAAAAAATCAATGCTTTATATGGTTGTTACACAACCAGAAGTAAGATTTATAACACAAATTGCAAAAGATTGTGATTCTGAAGCATTTATTAATGTCGTTCAATCAAAACAGATACAAGGCAATTTTAACTATTTATCTGTAGATAAAGATGAAATTGATATGAGTTTTTAATTTCGTATTAATTATAATTAATCAAGATTGTTATAAAACTCATTATCTATTCTTTGATTATCATAATTATAAAGTGATGTAATATAACCTTTTAAATTTGTAGATATTGAGTTAGCATATATATAATCTTTATATTCATACACAAGATATCCACCGCTAAGTGCTCTTACAGCAAGTTTATCAAAATCATATGATACAAGGTTGTCTTGTGCAATTGAATCAAGAAGTCTTTGTTGTTCATTTGCTCTTGCTACTCTTGCATATTTCATAAATTGAAGTGGTTTAGTTTCAACAAATGTTTCTAATGTCTTGCCATAATAATCTAATACTCTTCTAACATTATCATTTATACCATCAACAGAAGCTATAAAATAATAATTATCTTCGCCATTATTATCTTTATATAAAAGTGAATCTGTTGCCACATATGTACAGTGAACCACCAATGTATCAGAACAATCAACTGTGCTATTTGTAGCAGGTACAACTAAATCTATAGTATCACCAAATTTTAAATTATCATATACTTTAGTTTCAATAATAGTAGGTTTGTATATTTCACAAGTAACCTCAGAAAATATACTATCAATTTCTGACATTGTTGCCGTTGACATAAGTGCTTTTATACTAACAAGTGGCATACCATCAAGTTTTCCATTATTATACTTCCTTATAATATTTGCTGAGTTTGCATTTTGTAATTTATAATAATCATCATATTCTTTTTGTCTTTCTGCTTCTTTAGCACTGGATGTTTGCATATCATCTTCTAAATACATAGCAATTCTCTCTCTTAAAAGTTTATAATTTGCTGTTCTATATCTAAGCTCACTTAGAAACTCATTATTTTCTTCTTTTGATCTATTTGCTTCTGCGACAGTAGATGTATTTGTATAAAAAAAATCAGTAAGTTCATTGCCATATAGAGCTTGAGCATTTCTTAGTTCTTTATACTTATATGGAATTAAATCTGCAATACAAAATAATCTCTTGTTATAATCAGGGATTATATTATCAATTACTTTTTGAGATGGAGCACAAGATACTATTAAAAGAGAAACTAATATTATAAGTGAGACCATAGATTTTATTTTATTAAATTTCATCATAAATACCTCTATAATTATTATAAATTTCAAATTTTTTATTTGATAAATATTTTAAATCATTATTTTCAAAATTTGAAAACAATATTGAATAGCACATTAATTTTTGATTTTTAAATGTGAATGTTTGTATATTCTTTTCATATAATTCTTTATTCATATATTTTTTATCACAAATAATTGGGTGATTTATATATGAAAGTTGTGCTCTTATTTGATGTGATTTACCAGTAATTAATTTTATATCAAGTAAAGAAAAATTATCATTGTTATCAATTACTTTATACTTTAATTTTACAACAGAAAAATCGTTATTTACATTATCATCAATATCTTTTATAATTGCTATATTATTTTTTTCATCTTTTTTATAAAGATTTACAAGTTCTCCAGTTTTATTTTGAACTTTACCATTTACAATTGTTATGTAATATTTTTCCATTCTATTTTCACTTATCATTTTAGATATTTCTCTTGAAAATAAATAGGTTTTAGCAAAAATTATCAGTCCTTCAGTATTTCTATCCAATCGATTAACAACAGATGGTATAAAATTATATGAATTTTTAATTGTTGATTCTGTATTATCTTTAGTTTTATTATTTAGTTCATTTTCTTTGATATTTGTATGATTTTTAAATTGTAAATATTCATTTAATAATTTATTTAAAGATATATCACCACTTCCATTATCTTGAGATAAAATTCCTTGCCATTTATTAAAGATAATAAGATTATTATCTTCATATACTATATTTTTTTTAATTTCATCAATATTTATTTTATTTTTTTTAACAGAATTTTCTAAACTCTTTGTTTTATAATTATAAAATTTGTTAAATGTATCTTCACTTAAATATACTTCTATCGAATCATCGGTTTTTAGCACATCTTTTGTATTTGCAATCTTTCCGTTAATTTTAAAATACTTTTTTCTTATTAACTTATAAATTAAACTATCAGGCATTTCTTTAAAAATATTTTTTAAATATTTAATAAACTTTATGCCATCTTCACTTTTATCTATTATAATTTTTTTCATCTAACTCCAAGCAGGCCTACTAAATGTGCTATCTTGTACATTATCTCGTGCCAAACTATTTTGTAATTCATTTCTTATATTTATAACTTCATTTAATTTGTTACTAAGCATTTGTAATGTATTATTTAAAGTTTTTGATAAATCATTTCCAGTATTTTGTATAAGATTAATCATATAGACAAGTGAATCATCATATTCTTTTAATGACTTATTATAGAGTTGAGATGCTGAACTTTGTGCATTTGCCATTATTTCATTTCCTCTTCTCATGGCTTCATCCATTATCTCATTTGCTCTTTGTTCAGCAAGTTTTATTTGTTCACTCTCATTTAACATCTTTTCTTTCATGTCATTTGCTTCATTCATTATTCGTTCAGCATTATGTCTTGCTTGCTCAAGCTCTCTATTTTTTGACTGTTCAAGTTCTCTTGTTTTTTCATTATACTTTTTAATTTCATCTGGAATTGATGTTTTAAGTTCACCAATTAATTGTCTAAGCTCATTTTTTTGTAGCATAACCTTACCCCTTGCATCAGGTCGGACATTTTCAATCATTTGTTCAATATTATCAATTATTGTTTCGAGATTACTAATAGCCATAAATTCTCCTTATAAGGTATTAATTTTATATTTTTCTTTTAACTTATTTGCAACAAAATCAGGTACAAACTTACTTATATCACCATTTTCTTCAGCTACTTGCTTAACTATACTTGATGACAAATAAGAATATTGTATACTTGTTAGTAAAAATAATGTTTCTACTTCATTATATAATTCTCTATTTGTTTGAGCTAATTGAAGTTCATATTCAAAGTCAGTTACAGCCCTTAATCCTCTTATAATAATATTTGCATTTTTTCTTTTAGCATAATCTACAAGCAAGCCATCAAAATATTCAACTTCTACATTTTGAAAGTTTTTCGTAGATTCTTTTATCATTTCTACTCTCTCATCTACAGTAAATAACGATTTTTTTTCATTATTATTCAATACTGAAACTATAAGTTTATCAGATATTTTTGAAGCTCGCTCTATTATATCTATGTGCCCATTTGTTATTGGATCAAAAGAACCAGGATAAATACTTATTTTCATCAATAGCTCCTTTATGCTTTCACAAAAAATATATGTTTGTTACTTTTATATTTTTTTATTTTAGTAATTTTAAATCCCATTTGTTCTATTCCTATAGCATCATCTTTTAAACTTACTTCCAATATAATAATAGAATTATTATTTATAATATTACTTTTAGATAATTTTTCAAAAACAGGTCTATACAAATCTTTATCATAAGGTGGATCCATAAATACTATATCATAAGATTCATTTTTTCTTGATAAATTCTCAAGAGATAAACTTACATCAGATTTTATAACATTTGCTTTACTTATAAGCCCTGTATGTTCCAAATTTTCTTTTATTACTTTTATTGCTTTATCATTATTATCAACAAAAGTTGCCATATTTGCTCCACGACTAAGTGCCTCTATACCAATAGCACCAGTTCCTGCAAATAAATCAAGAAAATTAATCCCTTGTAAATCAAACTGAATCATATTAAATAAAGTTTCTTTAATCTTATCAGTTGTAGGTCTAATTGATAAATCATTTAAAGTTTTTAACAATAAATGTCTTTTTTCGCCAGCTATTACTCTCATATTTTATATTATATTAAATGATTTATTTATAGTCAAGAATTATATAATTAGTCCCATTTTCAAATGCCTATCCAGTTTATTCTTTAAATCATTTGTAATCTCTATATTTTTATCTATAAATTCTTTTGCATCTACACTTGCTTCTCTAAATATTTTTATATCAGTATATATATCAGCAAGTTTAAAGTCCATATTACCAGACTGTTTTATACCAAATATATCTCCAGAACCTCTAAGTTTTAAATCTTCTTCTGCTATATAAAATCCATCATTTGAATTAAGAAGTACTTTTAATCTTTTTGTTGACTTTTCAGTACGAGTTGTGTCTACAAATAATGCATAACTTTGAAAATTTCCTCTACCAACTCTTCCTCTAAGTTGGTGAAGCTCTGCAAGTCCAAAAACTCCAGCATCTTCAATCATTATAAATGTTGCATTTGGTACATCTACACCAACTTCAATAACTGTTGTAGAAACCAATATATCAATCTCACCATTTTTAAATCTCTGCATGATATCATATTTTTCTTTTGGTTTCATTTTACCATGCAAGATATCTATATTAACTTTTGGACCAAAATAATCTTTTAATATTTTTGAATAATCTTTTACATTTTGATAATTAGCAAAACTTCCTACTATCTCTTCATTTTCTTTATCAATAGCTGGGCATATAACATATGCTTGGTGCATGAGTTCTATTTGTTTTTTTATTGCCTTATATGCTTTTTCTCTTTCATTTACATTTGCAACATAATTAAGGATTCTTAATCTATCTTTTGGTTTATCTATAAGTCTACTAATATCCATATTGCCATACATAAGAAGAGCAAGTGTTCTTGGTATTGGTGTTGCAGACATAATTAGAACATTTGCATTATTTGATTTTTCTTCAAGTGCTTTTCTTTGTTTAACTCCAAATCTGTGTTGCTCATCAATTATACAAAGTGCCAAGTCCTTATATTCAACATCTTTTGAAAATAATGCATGTGTCCCTATCAATATATCTATATTGCCATTTTTTAATTTTTCTAAAATATTTTTTCTTTGTTTTAATTTTGTACTACCGGTAAGAAGAGCTATAGTATGTTCACCATTTGAATAAATACCATCTGCAATAAATAAGTCAATATTATCATTATTTATATTATTTGATAAAAATTTAATTGTACTTATAAAATGTTGCTCAGCCAATACTTCAGTAGGAACCATAAATGCAGTTTGTAATTTTTTTTCTGAAATAATAAATGCTGTAATAAGTGCCACTATAGTTTTACCAGACCCTACATCTCCTTCAATAAGTCTATTAATTTTTTTACAAGTTTTTAAATCATTAATAATATCGTGTAATGCTTTCTCTTGGTCATTTGTAAGATTAAATGGTAGCCTTTTTATGTACTTATCTAATACATCAATATCTATATTTATTAATTCGTTTCTACCTTTATTTTTAGTTTTATCAATGTTACTTTGCATTGCTAATGAATATACAAACAATTCATCATATACTATTCTTTTTCTTGCAGTTTGCATATCTTTTAAATTATCTGGAAAATGTATATGTTTAAATGCATAAGAAATATCACATAAATTTCTCTCATCTTTTAAATATTTTGGTAGATATTCTTCATATATCTCAGAACATAAAGCATCATCTTTCAAAACATTTGATATTATACTTTTAATTCTTTCATTAGTCAGTCCTTTTGTAAGTGAATATATAGGCAAAAGACTTCCTTTTACTAAATCATATGTTTCCTTTTTATAAATTTTACATTGTGAAATAACAATACCAGATTTGGTGCTTGACACCTTACCTCTAAAAACTGCATTCATACCAACATTAAGTGTCTTATTAACAAATGGAATGTTAAACCAATATGCTCTTATTCTTGCAGTTCCATCATCTAACCATACAGAAGTTATAGAAGTAACACCCTTTCTAAAGAGTGATGGTTTAGTTGCTACAATGGCATGAATTGTAATAACCTCACCGACTGTAGCATCAAAAATTTTTTTTATATCTTCAAAAGATTCATAATCTCTTGGAAAATAATATACTAAATCTTTTATAGAATTAATACCAAGATTATTTAAGTATTTTTCTACTTTAGATCCTATTCCTTTTATAGATAATAATTCACCCATCAATAAAAATTCTAAATAATTGGGCGGATATTTCCGCCCATCAATAATTATTCAACAGATATATAATAATAATATACTGGTTGATCACCTTTAATAATCTGAACAGCTAAACTCGGATATCTACTTTCAAATTCTTCTTTAAGAATACTGGCTTCATTTTCATTTACATCTTCGCCATAAAAAATTGTTATTGAACTATCATTATCACTATGTATTTTTTCATACCCTTCAAAAACACTTTTTTTAATATCAGCATTTGTAGATAAAAGACCATTATCTCCTATAGAGATATAATCATTCTCCTTAATATCTATACCATCTATTACTGTATCTCTTATAGAATAAGTAGTCTGTATAGTTTTAATTTTTGAAATAGTTTCATTAAATTTTTTAATAATTTCATCTACATCACTACTTTCTACAAAATATGCCAAGCAGTTGATTCCTTGCATTACATTTTTAGTAGATATAACATATATTTCTTTATCTTTTGTTAATTCTTTAGCTTGTTTAGCAGCCATGATAATATTTGAATTATTTGGGAAAATAAATATCTTTTTTGCATGCACTTCATCAATGGCCTTTAAAAAATCTTCTGTTGATGGGTTCATTGTTTGTCCACCTGTTATAACTTTATCACAACCTAACTCATCAAATAAAGCAGTTATACCATCACCATTAGATACAACTATAAATCCTAATTCTTTTAATGGTGCAATTTTTTTTGCTTCTTTTTTATTCTTTTCTGATTTATCTGCAAATTCTTTTGCTTTTCGTTCTGCATCTTTTATAACTTTTTCTTGATGTTCAAGTTTTAAATTGTCAACTTTTAAATTTGTTAAAAAACCATACTCTAAGCCTTTTTCAAAAACTAATCCAGGATGATTGGTATGTACATGTATCTTTATATACTCATCATCTCCAACAACAACAAGTGAATCTCCTATAGTATTTAAATAATCTATAATTTCATTTGTTGCATTTTCTTTAAATTTAGTTGCAGTATTGATTATACATTCAGTACAATATCCAAACTTAATATCTTGATCTTCAACTACTTTTAAATTTATGTTTGAACTTGGTCCATTAGTTTTTTTATTAAATGATATTTCTACCTCTTCTCCTTTTAAATAAGATAGAACACCATGAGCAAAATACATAAGTCCTTGTCCACCACTATCAACAACACCTGCATCTTTTAAAATTGGTAGCATATCTGGAGTCTTTTGTAATATTTCGTCACCATACTTAACAATAGCTTCAATTTTTTCTATATATGGTATATCTTGATTTTTAACTTCATCTGACTTTTCAGCAAGTGCAGCAATTACAGTAAGTATAGTTCCTTCTTTAGGTTTTACCACTGCCTTATAAGCTGTTTCTTTTGCTTTTTTTATACCTTCAAAAAACAAATCTGATGTAATAGTTTTTTCAGTTTTAAGATGATTGGTAAAACCTCTTAAAATTTGAGACATTATAACACCAGAATTTCCCCTTGCGCCTCTAAGTGAACCACTGGCAATTGCTTTACAAATTTCTTCTATATTATCATCTGATATAGAATTTAATGCATCACATGCAGATTTAAGTGTCATAGACATATTTGTTCCTGTATCTCCATCAGGTACTGGAAACACATTTAATTCATTGATATACTCTTTATTTTGATATAGTAAAGATGCACCAGCAAGAAATGCACCCTTAAGTTTCTTTGCATTATCCATTTTAATCTATTACCCTCACACCTTCAACAAAAATATTAATTTCTTTAACCTTTAGAGATGTTAATTCTTCAACTTTATATTTTACATTTTCAATTACATTGTCAGCACAAGCTTTAACATTTACAGAAAATGCTATAATGATGTGTAAGTCAATCCTTATCTCATTATCATCTATTTCTACTACTATTCCTCTTGTTAAATCTTCACCATTAAGTAAGGTGGTTAATCCATTTGCAAAATTGACAGCAGCCATACCAACAACACCAAAACTTTCGCATGCAGCAAGACCTGCTGTTTTAGCGATAACTTTTGGACTAATATATATATCACCATATTTTGTCTCATGTTTTCCATCTTTTTCTTTATTAGCCATAATACCTCCTAATGCTAATAATAACAATATTTAGCAAAATTAACATATATTATTTTAACATATAATTAAATTTTTATCAAATTATATTATATAAAATAATATGTAAAATTTTATAGATTTTTACGAAATAATAACTAACTATTATTTTGTAACATTTTAATACCAATTTTTTTATATGCAAAAAATAAGAATATTATCAAGATTAACCAAGAAATTGGATATACAATGCAAATTATTGTAAATGTTCTATAAAATGGGAATACTATAAATACCCATAATAATCTAAATACAATTATTCCAAAGAACACTGCAACAGTTTGAATGTATGGATGCTTTAATGCTCTAAGAGCTGAACCATATGTATCATATATTACTTGAATAAATGAAGGAAAGGCTACAATATTTATTCTAATTTTTGCAATATCAATAACCTCTTTCTCATTTGTAAAAATTAATAATACTTGATTATCAAATACTTTTATCAAAACAGATAAAACAAAGCATATACTCGTTCCTAATATAATGCACAAATTTACTATTTTTTTGCATCTATCAAATTTCTGAGCACCAAAATTTTGACTTAATATTGTGATACATGCCTGACTAAATGAATTTGATACAAATACTGGGAATGATTCAATATTTAGTGCAGCAGTATTGGCAGCAATTGTATTTGTACCTAAGGAGTTTATAGCACTCTGAACACAAAGATTTGATATTGAAAATACAATTCCTGATATTGCACTTGGAATTCCAATTCTCATTACTTTAATTAGAGAATCTTTTACTATAATTAACTCTTTAATATTATATCTTACTTCACTTCTCTCTTTTATAAGTAGTATTACAACAAATATAGAACTAACAGCATTTGAAACAGCAGTGGCTATAGCAACACCAGTAACTCCGAGTCTAAACTTTACTACAAAAATTACATTTAAAACTATATTTAAAATGCCAGTTAAACATAAAATAATTAATGGTCTTTTAGTATCTCCTATGCTTCTAAGAATTGCTGCTCCAAAATTATATACAACAACAAAAGGTATGCCTATAAATAATATTTTTAAATAAGTTGTTGCTGGATCTATTATTTCATCAGGTGTTCCAAGAAACATTAAAATATTTCTTGAAATCATAAGACCAATAATCATAAGTGCTATACCAAAAAAATATGCAAATGTCATTGATGTTTGCACCACATTATGAATTTTCTCTTTTTTACCAGCACCAATATAATTTGCAATCATAACATTTGTACCAACTGATAAGCCAAGAAATGAATTTACAAATAAGTTAACTATCTGTGAATTTGCACCAACTGCTGCTAAAGCAATACTTCCAACGAACTTTCCACATACAACTATATCTGCCGCATTAAATAATTGTTGCAAGGAACTTGTAAGTATCATCGGAACTGCAAACATCATAATTGCAGGTATCAATGGTCCTTCAAGTAAATTATATGATTTTTCTATTTTTTTATTCATAAATTTTTTATAAATTTAGGTATAATATAATCTATTTCATCTTTATAATTTTTTGTTAAAAAAGCTTCACTTTCTCCATCAATCCTTACACGCTTTTTTGTTGTATTTATTTCACCAAATTTATATATATTATCTATTCTTTCATTATCAAAATTTTCATCTGATACTATTATAAAAACATTATTACTTAATAATCTATATGGATTAATATTAAAATAATTAGATATTTCTATAGTTCCTTGTAATATAGGAATATCTCTTAAACTAAAAGTTAGCCCCCATTTATTTCTATCACATATTTTCCAAAGTGAAGAAAGAATCCCACCTTTTGAAACTTGTTCAATGTCGATAATTTTATCTAACAAATATAAAGACGGATTTTCTCCGTCTTCCAATGTTTCATTTATTGATTTTATTAACATTTTCAAATATTCGTTGTTAAAGTGTTTTGATAACTCATAATACTTATTCTCAATCAAAACCTTAGTTCCTAAATTACCAACAAAACCTTTTACATATACTTTAATCATTTTTAATAATATTTTTTATTTTATAAATGCTGCAAGACACATACTTAGAACCATAGCAAGCACTAAAATAATTGCTATAATAGCTGCAACTTTTTTTTGTTTTTTATCAAACATATTTTTCTCCTTAACTAATTAAAAAATCGCCTAAAGGCGATTTATGTGACGCCAACGGGAATCGAACCCGTGATACCACCGTGAAAGGGTGATGTCTTAACCGCTTGACCATGGCGCCC